>CAJWXO010000129.1 GCA_913049755.1 uncultured Cryomorphaceae bacterium | reverse complement strand
CCTCTTAACTTTTACATCAGAAAAATTAGATAATTGAACTAGGCCGAACGCTGCTCCCATTTCATTAGGTTCCAATTGATACCCAGGATACTCAAATATAAACTTAGCATCATATTCAATCCCATTCAGCTCAATGCCAAATCTTTTATTTAAGCTTTCCGATTCAGCGATGTCTGAGAATTCGGCAGAAGTACGACCCCAAGACCTTAGTAACCGAGCCTTACGAGCCATTTTCTCATCATTAATACCAATCCAGCCTCCATTACCACCACAATTTATAATGTGTGACCCATAGAAACTAGTGATACTAATATCCGCGCGAGCGCCAGTAGGCGTCCCTCTTAATGTTCCACCCAAAGTATCTGCAGAATCCTCAACCACCAGAAGTCCATGACGATCAGCTACTTCTCTAATGACATCCCAGTCGGGCACGTTACCTAGCATGTTTGGAATCCATATCGCAGAAGTGTTGTCAGTGATAAACTCCTCAATCCTTGAGGCATCAATATTTAAAGTATCTTTTTCAGCATCCATGAACACAGGGACCAGATCATTCTTTAAGATCGGTGTCACAGTAGTCGCGAAAGTAAAGGCTGCAGTAATAACCTCAGAGCCCTTCGGCAGATCTGCTGCTTCAGCAGCCAACATCAATGAAGATGTACCTGAGTTTGTCATAAGGCCATATTTTTTATGGAACATTTTGGCAACACGCTGCTCCATTTCGGTAACATTCTTACCCATTTGAGTAGATGTTTTAAGAACCTCTACTACAGCATCTATTTCAGCTTGCCCATGGACAGATTGGGCGTAAGGTACTGCTAGAAATTTAAGATCATTCATTTTTACTTCTCCATTTTGTTGATATTATACGTGTGATTTTATTTTTTAGTTAATAGATAGATAATTGGAAGGGTTGAAGAGATTCGAATCCAACAAAGACCTCGTATCAAAAATGATCTGTTCCGTAAGAGAGCTCGCCAGATTGTCAATCGATTTATAAATCATCCAATTTGTCGCAATTATTACGATATCAGTATTGCCGACTGCAGCCTGCCAATTATCAATATAGTCCACATTGACTGACTGACTAATTTGTTTCTTTGCATTTTCTATAGCTACAGGGTCATGAGCACTTAGCGATGAGACTTTTTCACTCAGCAGATTTATAAGCTTTAATGACACAGACTCTCTGACGTCATCTGTCTCAGGCTTGAAAGCGAGACCTAGTATAAGCACGCGCTTATCAGATAAATCTTTTACTTTATGCTCTAACATTTTAATCATGTAATTTGGTTGTTCATCATTAACTGCTATCACTGCGTCGATAATTTTTGGTGGTATTAGCATTTCCTCAGCTAAGGCCGAAAGCGCTTTTACATCTTTGGGGAAACAACTACCACCATAGCCACAACCAGGCTTCAAGTAATCTATAATTTTGGGGAATAATTTAGTCCCATCCTCCATTAATGGTGACCATCTATTATCCAAATGGACACCATGCATAACTTGCTGAAAGTCTATATTACCTAATTCTCTAGCAATGTTAGCGTATTCATTTACACTGGAAATCAGTGTAGCAAGAAGCGTATTGTTGACGTACTTCATCATCTCGGCAGAACGGCTATTCAACTCTACTTTTTGACAACCCCAGGGGCGATACATTTCCCTCAAAATATCCAGTGTAGCTTCATCCTCATAGCCTAAAACAATCCTGTCTGGCGAAAGAAAGTCATCAACAGCATTCCCTTCTCGTAAGAATTCAGGGTTCATCCCTAATCCAAAATGCCCTAATTTTTTACCTGATTCATCCTCAATAATGTTTTTTACAAAAGTGTCTGTGGTACTTGGAACGACAGTGCTCTTTATGATCAAAGAAATATATTTATCTGTTCTTTTGATGAGCCTGCCCATCATTTTAGCAACCTCTCCAATCTGACTTAAATCTGTCTTTCCATCAACTGTTGGAGTTCCAACCGCGACTATAACCGCGTCAAAAGCCACCAATTGATTTTCCGTTTCATCACAAAGAACGCCAAATGAAATATTTGTTGCACTGGAAACAAGTAGATCATTTAAACCATTTTCGTATATGTGACACACACCACTTGTTAACTGATTTACAATTTCGGTATTTTTGTCAAAACACTTTACGGAGTGACCTTTTGAAGCCAGACATATTCCTGATACCAGGCCAACATATCCAGTACCGATAATTGCAATTTTCATTATGCATCCTCTCCTTGGGAATGATCTTTGTACCAAATTAGAGAGCGCTTTAATCCTTCTTCAATATCTATTTTGGGATTATAGCCTAGCTGATCTCTGGCCTTAGTTATAATTGGACACCTTCTATTGGGATTATCAGTGAGGTACTCCGCATCATTGCTCGTTTCAAATACTAATTTTCCCTTATAGCCAAACAACTGAGCAGATTCAAATATGACCATTTCAGCAAGCTCTTTAACAGAAATCTCAGGTGATTCTGTGCCAATGTTGTATGATTCTCCATTTTTTCCATTGACAAGAACTTTAAAGTAACCAATTACTGCGTCTGCAACATAACAAAAAGTTCTAGTCGGCGATCCATCAGACAACATAATAATATCCTCACCAGACAGAACATTTCGACAGAAATCTGGTAGCGCTCGACCATCAGTTATTTTTAGTCCAGGTCCATAATTATTAAATGGCCGAGCAATTTTAATAGGTAAATTGTATTGTTTTGCAAAGTTAACACAAAGGGTCTCACCATATCTTTTTGATTCGTCATAACAAGCCCTTGGGCCGGTGCAAGAAACATTCCCTCGATAATCCTCAGAAGTAGGAATGTTTTTTTCGTCTGGATCTCCATATATTTCACTAGTAGAAAAATATAATAATCCACCTACGAATTTACCATTTTGAGACCTTTCTTTAAAATAATCTAGGAGATACCTCAGACCATTGACATTAGCATCCATGGTTTCTATTGGATTCTTACGATAGTAAATAGGTGAAGCAATACTTGCAGCATGGATAATATAGTCGAAATCTACCATGTCAGGTGGAAGTGGATTGACTACATCATGTACTTTAAGTGATAAACAATTTTGCATCTCAAGGTTAGAAAGCCATCCTGGTACGCCCCGCATGAAATTATCATAGACAAAGAGTTCGATAGCATCTTCGTCTTTTGCCTGGCTATTCCATTTAATGACTAAATTAACCAAATAATATCCAAGGAAACCGCCTCCTCCAGTTATAAGCAGTTTATGACCCGATAGAGTCAATAACTCCTCACGTAGGTTTTGGACCATATAATCAAGATCACTATCAACTAACTGTTCTGATTTCATAATAAAAATACGCCTTTAAAGAATTGTAATTTTAATGGGGGTTAAGAGTTGTAGCAAGGACTTATGAGTCCGCTGCTCTAACCAACTGAGCTACAGGCCCGAAA
>CAJWXO010000128.1 GCA_913049755.1 uncultured Cryomorphaceae bacterium | reverse complement strand
TAGATATCATGTTGTTTTGAACTGACCCATTTTTTGTTAAGTCAATATTTACATTCACTAGCTCTATTCCAGTTCCATTTACAGTGTTAATTCCCGAATCGATAATTTTATTATTGTCAATGACAACATCTCTAAAGGTATTACCTGTAAGAGAATCAGGATTCCCTCTTAGATAAATACCTCGGTATCCAGTTTCGATATCATTATTTTTAATCTCAGCAGTTAAGGGAAAAGCCAAATTTGTTGGATTCGTATATACGTATAGCGCATTTTCTGCTCCACGAACCTTATTATTATTAAATACAACGCCGAAAGAAATATTATTGACAATGTTATTTAAGTTTTGATACCAATCTCCCATTGGTATGCTCCTATACATCTCATTATTGGTAATCTCCACATATTTTGCCCAATAAAAATTGATACCTTGATCTGTTGCATAGATTATATTATTGTCCACAAATATTGAATCTGCGCCCAGTTGATATCCAGTACCTCCCATTTGTAGACCTACGGAAAAGTTATTTATACTGTTGTTTATAAAATGAAAATTTCCTCTTGCTTTTGACCCTGGAGTTCCATTGTTCATGGCATGGTTAAAATTAGATACGCTTGTCCCTGCCGAACCATTTATAGTATTTCCATCAAGAGTCCAGTTGGTGAGAGTAGAATTACCGATAAATACTGTTCCGTAACTAATCCCAAGAGCGTTAAATGTTAAATTTTTAAAGACCGTGTAGTCACAACCATTGAGATAAACGAGATAATTGTCTATTGAAGAGGATGCAGAATCCTCAATTATCGCTTGGCTGATATTCGAAGGGTCAGATTGAAAAGTTACCGTATTAATTGATGAAGTTCCAGCAATAGAGTCAACACTAAAGCGTGGATAAGTTCCATTTTTAATATTAATAATAACAGGCCCACTGACTCCGTTTTGCGCTAAAGCAGTGGTAGCAGCTAGCATAGAATTAAAATTAGCAGATCCTGTAGCTGATACAGTATATGTTCCTGACATCTGCGCCAAAGCACCAATGCTTGAGACTAAAATTAGAGAAAGGAATAAAAGGGTTTTAGTAAAATTCTTCATTTTAAGGTGTTTAGGTTCAAAAGGTGAGGCTCTCACCCAGGGTGATAACGATCATCCAAATTATTATATTTATTATTAACTATTGTTCTGAATAGTTCTAATTTTTAATGATAAATGCAACTGAATGCATTAGTTATTAGTAAAATATGCAAAATAATGGTTATCGAAGATGCGATTGATACTTTTTTCAGCTCTTATTATCAATATTCCTGATGCTTTCAATTACATCATCAGCAATTTCATTAGGGATTGGAAGAGACAAAGTGTAATGAGCGATTTTCCATACCTCCCCTTCTTTTATCAACACACCATTTCCACGGCACCGACCCATATGATCAGAATCAAGCTGTTCATCAAACCATGCGGTGCTTCCTCGAATACTTATGTTCCTGCCTTTTTTAGGAGTGAACGTCCACGCAGAATCACCCTTAAAATATTCACGACTCCATTTTTTGAATTCGCTTTTAGTCCATCTTTCATTGTCATCAGTTCCCTGAAAGATACTTTGATCAGATGCGATGATATCAAAATAAGTGAGGGAATCTGCCTTGCTGGCTGCACGGTGCCAGGAGTCGACTATTTCATTAATTAGCGCTTTTTCCAAATCACTATTTATGGTAATACTCAGATCAGTCTCCTTTTCAAATTGGCAAGAGGATGAGGTAGAGAAAATAAAAAGTAAAAGAGAGATTCTAAAAATGTTCATATTTCTAAGGTACTAACTACTTTTAAGGCATAATCTCTTCAAATGACAAATGCTCCTATTTTTATTCTTGGAAGCCATAAATCAGGAACTAGCTTATTGCGTTCATTGCTCGACGATCATCCAGATCTTTATGTGATTCCATTTGAGACGCATTTTATGGCTTCTCTTGGCCGTTGGATAAAGTATTCTTATCGGAAGCAATCACCTACAGTTAAGGCAAAATATACTCAGAACCTTTTGCAGGTTTTAGAAAATTATTCGAAATCAAAAGATAGACAAGCAGACGTTGTATTATCAGATATTATCGATATCGATAAGGCTAAAGAGTTTTTGAATAAGTCAGAGGATATTGATACCCCTGAGCAGGCATTGTTTTTATTCAATGAATTGTTACCCGAGATCATTCCAGCAATGGGAGATCCTAAAGGGAAGAGAATGGTAGAGAAGTCTGTAGAGCATGCTGAAATGGCCATGGAGCTGTACCGTTGTTTTCCCGGTGCACAATTTATTCACATTGTAAAAAATCCATATGCAAATTTTGTAGCCCTGAGAAAATTTAAATCAAAAGATCAGGGATATCCATTGGTTAACAAGGTATTTGGATCACTAGAAACAGGATATTTTTTTCTCGATAAAAATGAAAAAAGCCTACCTAACTATAAAGTGTTGCGATATGAGGATTTGGCCCGAGACCCATCAACGGTTTTAAAAGGTGTAGCTGATTTTTTGAATATAAAATTTGATGAAAAATTGCTTCAACCAAGTTTATTAGGTAGTCCATGGTCTGGTAATAGCGCCTATGGCGAATTCAAAGGAATCAGCTCTGAATTCCTAGAGAATTGGAAAGATGAGATTCATCCTTTTGAGGCAAACCTGATAACTCAAAACTTGTCTCACGTTCTTGAAAAGTATGGTTATGAAAAGCAAAAAATGATCAAAGGGACATGGAGGCGAGCAAAAGGAGAATCCTTTAAACGTTATCTATACAATCGCTTTTACCTCTATTATCTGAGTTAGCTATTGGGCGCTGAGTTTTTCTAGTTCTTTCTTTAGTTCAGAAATTTTATTTTCAGCTTCAGACAATTTTGATTGCAAAGACAAATGACTCTGATGAAGATCATCAGCGCGTCTTCTTTCTTTTTTTAAATCACCTATTAATTTTTCTAGCTTTTGATCCCTGGAGAGAATAATTTTTTGATCACTGTATTGAACAAAAAAGGAATAACCAGCATAACATACTATACCTGCAATTGCAGCAAGACGAAAGTTTTCCTGCATACTCTCGAATGATGGTATGAATATGGATCCTAAATAACCGATCAAAAGGATACCTCCTAAAACAAGTAATAGACGTTCAATTGTGCTGCTTTTCATAGGTTTTTTTTATTTAACCATGAAAGTAATGAATTTGTAGTAGAACTATTTGTAGTTTTCCGAACTAAGTAAAAAAGAGATAAATGAAAAATGTGCAAAAATGGTCGTGGGTAGTTGCTTTGGCTGGCTTCTTATTTGGATTTGATACCGTTGTAATATCTGGTGCAAATGAACCTATAAGAGAGCTTTGGAATACTTCTTCATGGTTTCATGGTGCATTCATTATGTCAATGGCTCTTTGGGGGACAGTTGTCGGGTCCTTGTTTGGTGGGAGGTTCATCGATAATCATGGTCGAAAACCAATTTTATTTTTAATT
>CAJWXO010000127.1 GCA_913049755.1 uncultured Cryomorphaceae bacterium | reverse complement strand
CTTAGACTGTAAGGGAAGAGATAAATTGCAAATAAACTTAATATATTTTGTAACAAAGTAATTGTTGAATCGTTAACTGTTGTAAGTGCGTTTAAACTGTTCGTTAATGGTAAGCATATTTAAATCTTTCCACCTCTGTATTCAGCATCATAGGGAGGAATTGGATAATCTTTCGTTCCCCCTTCATGACTTAAAATATGCTCAAACAAGAAAGTATGATCGGCCTCAATATCAGCAATAGAATCTAATTTAAAGAACTTTGGATATTTCCATTTAATAGATACAAATTCCTTCGTGATTGTATATTCAAAAGGCCCAAATTGTCCGTCATTCCAAGCGTAACCAACTTCGCGATATCTCTTTGCACGGGGAGTTAGGGTTATCCACCAGTATCTATCCCATTCAGGCTCATTCTTGTATTTCTGGTCTTTTGAAAGCCTTTGAGAAATATTAGCAGAGAATCTAGACTCAAAAAAACAATGAAGGTTTTTGGGAGTTTTAGCAGTGAATAAACCAAAAGCCTCAAGAATAAGTCCGCCCTCTATGTAATCACGAATGACCTCCTCTCTGTCGTAATTATTAAATATATTCAAAAAGACATTTGGTCTATTAAGAAGTTTAAAGTGTAAGATCCCATTCTGATCGCTTGCAACTATATTCGGACCATTTCTATCATCAAGATACTGAGTGCCAGCATTTAAAATTTTTTTAAACTCATGCGGATAAAGAATGAGCCCAATGTCTAGTAATTTTTTTATTGCTGACCTTTGACTAGGGACGTTTAGCCTTTCATTCGTTCCTGCCTCATCTCCAACCTCATCATCATAATTAGCACAACAATCATTCATAACATCAAATATTTTAATAAACATTTCAACTTGGAGTATATAAATTTGGGAAATGTCTAATTTATTATTTTTGTAATCTGTCCCCCCAATGCTTTCATCATCAATCCTATAAAACCATTGGTATAAACAGGAGCATGGGTCATACGGAGACATTTTCCAGGTACTATTATCAGTCTTAAAATAAGAGGGTGAAGGTGGGCCTTGTGAAATTTCAGTAACCTCAACATCACGCAAGAAATTACATTGATTATCAAAATATTTAATAATATCTTGCTTCGATAGCTCGCCATAAGGAGAGTTGGATAATGCTAAAAGAGTCATTACTTGAGTCAAATCTTTTGGCATCACTTCAACATTTAGTTTTTTAAGCTCTTTGAGTTCGCTTGACTGCAAAGATTCAAGCCTAACTTTTGCCAAGGACATAAGTTCTTTGTTTATATGCCGTTTTTGTATTTTTATGGCTTCCTTCCCTATCAGGGCTGCGCGATCACTTTCTAATTTTCTTAATTCAGTTTTTTTTAGCTTATTAGTAGATATGATTGATTCTTTTAATTCTAGGTCCACCTCACCAAACAGATCTACTTCTGGTGCTTTGATCTCTTTGTCTTTATTGGTCATTTGTTAACCCTTCTTTATCTAACTTCTGAAGATCATATGGAATAAAGGGATATCTATTGCCTTCACTCGGATCTAGAAGGTCTCCAATGATCGATTCACCATCATTTTCAATATTTTCTATGGGATCTATTTTAAAAAACTTTGGGTACTCCCATTCCAATGCAAAGTATTTAGCCTGAACTTCAATTTTAAATGATCCAAACAATCCATCATTCCAAGCATATGCTAATTGATCGTGGCGATTGCTATATTCCTCACTGGTTTCTCGAAATTTATTAGGATTGGATTTATCCGTTCTTGTTTTTTTAATTGTGCGAGGATCACTCCAGCGCATACCTGATGTAATTCTTGCTGATCCCATGATTGTCGGGTTATGGCCTAAAAATTGGTGAAGAATTTTAGGGGCTTTACCAGTGAAGGTTCCCAAAGCTTGCATTATCAATCCGCCATATAAAAAATTTTCAATAACCTCCTCTCTTATATAATCATTCATAATATCCGTAGAAGCATTTGTTCTGTGATTAACCTTTAACAGTAGGACGCCATTATTATCTTCTGCTTCAATATGAGGGCCGTTTCTATCATCTACAAAATAAGTACAGGCCTTTAGAATTTCTGTGAATTCTTTAGGGTAGATAGCTTCTCCAATGTTTAGTAGTTTTTGAATTTTTTTTGCCTTGATTGGCAGGCCGTACCTCCATTCCTCATCATCACTAAATTCACCACCACAAGAATCAATTCCATCAAATAAAGAAATAAAAATTTCAACTTGAAAATTATAAATTTCCTTATCATTCAGCTCGCTATTCAAGTATCTTGGTTCAGACAATCCATCGGAATGTTTATTTAAAACTTCATAATCTATATATAAGAACCATTTGTACAAGCAAGAAAATGGGTCATAAGGAATCATTTTAGATGTTTTATCGTCAACCCATTTCATCGGAGCATTTGGCCCATCTTGATTTAGAAATTCAGCTTCATGCAAGAAATTACACTGATCATCAAAAAATAGATGTATATCTTCTTTGGCAAGATCTCCGTCTTGGGACCAAGATAAAGCTAACAAAGTCATTATCTGCAGTAAGTCCTTTTCAGTTACTGAAATATTTAATGCTTTTAGCTCCATCGCTTCTTTTGATTGAATGGAATTAAGTTTCACTCGAGCGAGCTTTAGTAAGTTTTTATTAATTAGCTTAGCCTTTTCTTTTTTTGGCCTAGCTTTTTCCGCTATTTTGTCTGCTACAGCCTTAGCTGCTTCTACTTCTTTAGCTAATCTTGCTGCTCTCTCTTGAGGAGTCTCGTTATCTTCTCTGAGTCTTTTAGCCTCTTTAGCTTCTTTCAGTCTTAATGCTTTATCTTCTATCAGTTTTAATTTTTTTGCTTTTCTCTCTTTTGCTTTCTTGGATTTGTTTGCGATAATTGTGTTTTCTTTAAGCTCAATATCGACTTCACCAAAAAGATCTACTTCTGGTGCTTTGATCTCTTTGTCTTTATTGATCAAGCTAAATAAATGTTTAATAGTCATAAAAAGTGTGGTGCAGTTCAGACTCCAATTCTTGCCAAGCTAGAATGTCCCAAGCCTCTCTTTCAAACTGTTCTTTAATTGTAATAACATTGTTAGTAATGGTAACTTTAGGAAATATCTCTTCTAGATACCTTAAAATATTACTAATACATTGATCGTAATGCTCACAACACTGAGCTAGTGTCCCCCACTCAAGATCTTTTCTTCCAGGGTAAATTAAATCCTGTTCTGTCAATGTGCCAAGTATTTCTTCGAATAGGGGAAGACGGCATTCAATATGTGAGGTCTTAGAGGTGAGATTAACAAATTGCGATTTAATATTAGCTAAAAAGAAACCAGAATCAAGAGATCTGCCCCAAGATAAATAAATTTTCACTTGCTCAATTGCGTTATTAAAATCTTTTTTTTCTACAGAAATTCTACTTTGCTCACGAATTTCTAGAATTTTTTGCTTCTGAAATTTTTCTTTTAGAATCTCCTTTTGCTCCATTTCTTTTCTAAAGCTTTGGTCCACCTCACCA
>CAJWXO010000126.1 GCA_913049755.1 uncultured Cryomorphaceae bacterium | reverse complement strand
CACGCCTGCCGACTTCATTAAAATCATTATTGATAGGTTTGCGATAATCAATCAAATTTTTAACTTTGGAGATTAATTCCCAGCGACTTTGGAGTTCAACTGAATTTACTTCTCTAAATTCTTTGATTAATTCTATAATCGAGAATATGGGATCTGGAATAATGAAGTTATCCTTTGCTGATTGAAGGAATGCCCCATTCTCTTTTGTGCCACTAAGATTTTGCCACTTGTATTTTAAATCAAAATCTGTGCCCCCAATATCGCCTTTTAAATTTAGCAAGAACTTTGAAGTAGGGTTCTTTGGAAGGCCAAATATTTTTAAAGAATTTGCTGACAGTTTTGCTAAGCAGAAGTGAGAAATATTTACACCGTCTTCAGTGTATTCAATATGATCCTCGAATGTGTCTTTTAAAAGATTTAACTCAGCTAGTGCTACACCAGCAGTCAAGCCTTCTTCGTTAGACCACTCCCTGAGAGATAAGTTTGAGAATTTACTTTTTAAAAAAAATTTACCTTTAAGCTCTTTTTTAAAAAATACTCTAATTCCAAAGTTTGATAATTCATATTCACTGCTTAGCAATTTTTCTTCCTCATTATAGTTAGCGATTTAACTGCAAGTATCTACTGGTACGTTGCTGCCAATTCCCATTGTGGGTAATTCGTTCATCAGCAGGTGGTTTAGAAATTACAAGTTCATTCTTCTTATAAGTCATTTTATGCATTGGGGTTGCTTCTCTATTGCCAACTTTAAAAAACCTAATTGCAAAGCTGTGAGATCCTTCAACTACTAATAGATTTCCAATTCGCATCGCAAAGTAACATGTTTGATCTTGATAGGTATCTTGCATTTTCCCATACTGGAGGAAATTATTATTATTATCTTGAGCGGCAAGTTCACGTAAATACCTTACGCCATCATCATTTAGAATTGGCCAAGCGTCTTGGATCCAACCCCTGTCAAAAATACTTTCCCAGAAAACGCGGCGAGGGCCCCACATTTCACTACCCTCAAATTTAGAAATAATTTTAAAAAATGTTTTTAAAGATTCACCAGTCAGCCACTGATTTATAAGTTTAATATATCTTGCATCAATTGAAGACCAACTACCCGTGCTTATGCGAGGGTCACCATAGGCGTCTATTAGAAAGTTCAAAATGTCTTTCTTGATATCATTAGGTGGGTCTGACCTTAGGTATGGCTTTAGTATTGCCTCTACACCTATATTGTATCCAGTCTCCATTTTGTATTCTGCATTTGGCCTTAACCAGTTCTTTATTTGCTCTACTGCTTTGCGGTTTGCTACTCTCAGCTTTGGTTCTAGGTCTTCTATTAAGGATATAAAAACATCATCAAATAGGGCAAATGCATGTGGCGCTCCAACACCATATTCCCTTATTTTTTCGTAGGGTTGTTCATGCTTTTTTAGATTACTAGAAATGCGGTCAGGCAATCCTCTAGGGCTAAAAGCATTGAACTGCTCTGCAAATTTTGACATTGGGCCCAATGTACTCTGGTCAACATTTTTTAGAGCTTTAGCAAGTTGCTTAGTTAAGCTAGATCGCTCTTTGAAGCTGGCTAAATAACCAGCAAAACAACTACGAACAAAAGATTTTCTTTCTGCTTCTAGTTCAGTCAAGAAGTCGTCTTTTATGGGCTTCCACTTTGGGTCTGTTGCTAGACCACTTCCAAAGAAATCTCGAGCAAGTGCTGACGCTTCACTCAATTTATAGTTTAACCAATCATTGGTTTTTAACCGTTCAAGAAATATAGTCAGCCTTTCTTCCAAACTTTCAAGTTCGGGTATGTCTACTGGTGGAAATTTTAAATGTACACGCCGAACCGCTTCATTCAAACGAGCAGGCTTAACATCTCCCAATGTCAAATTCATTGCGATGCGTTCTTCAAGTAGCTCTGACAGGTTCATTGGCATTCTATTTAATTACCTCCAACTCCTTGTTTTATTTTCTGTCCAAGAATATCTGCTTCATCCAGGTTTCTAGGTGTCATCATAATAAATCTCAGGTCAATTCTTCTATTTTCAGCTTTTGCAGTTTTTGTAGTGCCTTTGTTTATTGGACGCGCAGCACCGTACCCAGAGACAGAAAGAACGGCTTGGCCAGGTTTATACCTTATATCAAAATCTTCATCTTCATAATACTCTGCATTAAAAAACTCTAATATTTCAGGATTTTTATTTGTAACAACTCTCCAAGTTTCTGCGGCTCTCATGGTTGAGAGCTGAAGATTATCTTTAATATTTCTAAGCGCAATTGTCCTCTGCGAAACTGGATCATTATCAGTGTGACCTTCTATTTGTATAGTCTCTACTATTGAACTATTTGGGTTACACTCAACGTCAATTTTGGTGTGAGGGCCGAGTGTGAAGCAGGGCAACTCTTCACTTAAAATTTTTGCCAATGTTGATATAACATTAATACCTGCTTCATCTGGCTCATATTTACCTGATCCAAACTTCAAAGCTTTTTCACCAAACCTAACGATGCCACTATCGTAATGTACTTCAACTTTTATTTGAAGTTTTGCTAATTGTTCCTTAATACTAATCAACAAGTTCTTTCTATCACGTGAAATTGCATCTAAAACCGTTTCCATGGAACGTTTTTGGTACTCCTCTAGTTCTTTCTGGAGTTTTAGAATAATAACTTCAAGATCTTCTACTTGCTTCTTCAGCGTAGTAATGGTCATTCGAAGTTTTCTGATTAGAATTTCCTGGTTGGCTAATAGTTCTTTGGGCACTGTGCCACTTAATTTATCCCGCAGTTCCTTATTAATTTTATTTAAATTTACTACCTCTAGATTTAGAAGTACTATTTTCCGCCTCAAGTCATTGATTACGTCGAGTTTTTTCTCAATATTTTTCAATTCTTTTTCTAATATAATTATTCTTTCGCGATATGCAGCATTTTTACCAATTTCTTGATCTAGTTCTATTATTATATTTTCTAATTCTTCTTTGAGATTCAGAATTATTTTTTCCAAGTCATCTACTTGCTTCTTCAGCGTAGTAATGGTCATTCGAAGTTTTCTGATTAGAATTTCCTGGTTGGCTAATAGTTCTTTGGGCACTGTGCCACTTAATTTATCCCGCAGTTCCTTATTAATTTTATTTAAATTTACTACCTCTAGATTTAGAAGTACTATTTTCCGCCTCAAGTCATTGATTACGTCGAGTTTTTTCTCAATATTTTTCAATTCTTTTTCTAATATAATTATTCTTTCGCGATATGCAGCATTTTTACCAATTTCTTGATCTAGTTCTATTTTTATATTTTCTAATTCTTCTTTGAGATTCAGAATTATTTTTTCCAAGTCTGAAATCTTTTCTTTTTGTTGCTTATTTTCATAATTTAAAGTACCTATAAGCTCTTCGGCAGCTTCTAATTCTAGGAGTACTTTTTCATATTTAGACTTTTCTACTACCTGAATATTAGGATCTATACGTGTTGAAAAATATGCCATTAAAATCATTATAATAAAAAGAATAGATATCATTAAAT
>CAJWXO010000125.1 GCA_913049755.1 uncultured Cryomorphaceae bacterium | reverse complement strand
AGCGGTATTAGCTCTACCCGCCGGCCTCATTTATATTTATAATGATCTTATAATTTGGAGACCGGCTTTAATTCTTGCTCTTGGAAGTTCGATAGGCGCTTGGTTTGGAGCTCGTTACATAGTGAGAATACCAAAAGCACAACGATATGTAAGATGGCTATTAATTTTAGTCGTCTCGGGGGGGGCGATACAAGCAATCTATAAAGCAATTTTCTAGTTTTAAAACCATATTCACTAACTTTAGTCAATGGCAAAAATAAAATTTGGTGGGAATCAAGCTCAAACTGTTGGAAATCTCCCTGAGATTGGAAGTAAGGCTCCAAATTTTAAATTAACTTCAGGTGATTTATCAGAAATAAGTCTTTCAGATTTTATTGGAAAAGTTATTGTTTTAAATATTTTTCCAAGTATTGGAACGGGAGTATGTCAAAATTCTGTCAGGAAATTCAACGAATTAGGAACATCCCTAAATAATGTGACTATTTTAAATATTAGCAGAGATATGCCATTTTCACTCCATCAATGGTGCGGAGCAGAAGGGTTAGACAATGCCATAGTCTTATCGGAGATGAGAGATGATGTGTTTTCAAAAAACTATCATGTAAGAATGACAAACACAAAGTTTGCGAGTTTATTCAGTCGCTGTGTAATAGTGCTTGACTCAAAAGGATTTGTTACTTATTCAGAGCAGGTCTCCGAGATTGGTAATGAACCAAATTACGATAAGGCCATAGAGGCAATAAAGAAAATTTAAACATGAAAACTGTCAAATGTCCTTCATGTTCAAAATGGTATGAAGTGAGTCTGACTGAAAGCCAATATGATCATTTATGTCTCTTTTGCGGTGAGCATTATGCTGTTCAATCTCTAAAAATGGAAGCTCACAAAAAGCAAATGGAATCTACTGTTAGTGACCCACCCTTGACATGGAGAAAATTTGGTGATATCCATTGGGCACTGGTGATACCCAATAATATTGCCTTTTTAATTCAATGTCTGATTTTTATAATCATAACGATAATAGGTATTATTGTATCACCCCTATGAAAGAGAAACCAAATAAATTCTATTCTTTTAAAGTCGAATATCGCGACTGAAGATCTCTTTGTAAATTTTCAAGCCTTCGAAAATGGGTCATAGCTGCCATGTTTCTACCCAATTTTTTATTCATCGATAAGATCGAATCGAAATCACCTAAAGCCTGAGAGCATTTACTAAAATCCTGCATCCATAAATAAGCTTCAGCAATATTTAATAATAACAGTCCTGCCTGGACAGACCCAATTCTTGCTTTTTTATCATTTGGTGCGTAGTTTCCGTATTCTTCCTTCCATACGTCAATCGACGATATAAGTTTTGTCTCAAACTGCTCCCGCATGTCAGAATCAATACCTAATCTATATGCTCCTACTAAAGACTGTGATGCACTATTTATATCATCATAGTTATTTTTCTTGGTAGTTCTAAAAGTCCAAACATCGGTGCTGTAATTATTAATGGTTACAAAACCATATTTCATAGATAGATATTTTGAAAGATCCTTTAGAGCATTTTCTAAAGCCATTTTTTCTGAAACTTGAAAATTTCTTTTCTCAACTTTACCTAGGGCTGCCGAACTAATTCCTCCTCCTAACATTTTCCCTGTAAATTCCTCAGGGTCAGTCATATTGTAAACACCAGTATAATTTTTATTTTCTATATGCCCTTCATCATCGGTAATTATAGCTTCAATTGATATGCTTGTTGACACATTAGCACGAAAACGTGTAATAGTTTGTCCATCTTGAACGACTCTAATTTTACGAGAAGAAGACGAACATATAGGTCTATTAATGATAAGGTTAACACTTGCATTTGCCCTTTCCGATTTATCCAGCCCCTCGATCGATACAAAACTTGTCAACCTATCACTTGAATGGATCGTTGGAAAATATTTGTTGTAAGGTAAGTTTCCTCCGTCTACGGCTTTTCTTTTTAATTTTTGATTCATTTTTAGACTATTCCACTCTTCAAGGGCATAATCATTCTCTTCTTTTTCAATTTTAATTTCCTCTTCATAAGTAACACTTCCAGATGAGGAATACTTGAAATCTTTTGATAACATAGACTGAGGAGGCTGAACAAAATCGAAACTAGATTTTAGAGCCTTTGGGTTTTGTCCAAAAACAATAAGACAAGCAAATGATAAAAAAGTGAAAAGAGAAAATTTAAATTTCATAGTCAATTAATTTTTTAATTTGAAAGGTTTGTTATGTGAAAATGGTGCTCATTAACAAATCAGTAATCTTTTGAGGAATTGAAAACCCAACTAAATGCAAAAGGAAATCGCTCTCTCCAACCCAGTTCTCCATGGTAAGAAGCCGGGTCTTTAATCCATAAATAATCTTTATTTCTTTTTAAACCTATAGAATCTAAGTTAGCTAATAATAAATCAATTCCTGGCTGCAATTGAGATTCTAGACCAAGACCACCATTGTCAATATAAAATGGGGTTGTCGGTTTCTTATATCCACTTAGAGCCCAGGGGGTCAAAGCATCAACGCTCAGGCCATCCCCAGCATCAATTAATACAGCTGGAGAAAAGGACATCACTCCATCAAAAAGATCGTGATATTCTGTTGCCAAACGGAATCCCAAAACTCCTCCCATACTAGATCCAGCAAAGAATATTTTGGGCACATAACCCATATCTCCTGATACAGGATAATTATCCAGCACAAAAGGAATTATAGTTTGAGTCAAATATTTTGTCGTCGCGTCTCCCAAATCTCCAGGCCCATATTCTAACCTTCTATTATTACCGTCTTTAGAACAATCCAAGGCTACCACTAAAATATCTCTGTCGATAATATTAGAATCAATTAATGAAATTATTGCCTCGTCTACAGCCCAGTCGACTCCATATGTACTTGATAAGGGATCGATAACATTTTGACCATCTGACATTAATAATATATCAAACCCCGAAACACTATTATTTTTTCTAAAATCATAAGGGGACCAAACCCACATCCTCCTGCTAGGGATTACTCCATCAGGGTCAATAGGAGATTGAGAAATCTCATGATAACCCGAAATCTGACCATCTATAATTCTTTTTGCAGGACCAAAGTAATCACAATGAAAAATTGTGTCGATTCCAATCCAACCACCTAAATCACGATTAGAACCTACCTCATCTAATAAAGCCTCTTTTTCCCAGGAGCCTAGAGTTATTTTATATGAAAATGCACTGTCTTGACTGCTGAAATAAAGCGACCAACTAAGTGAATCTTTACGCACGAATGGAATTCCCCGACCATTCCATTGCCCTAGCTGATTATTGCTTCCAGTAATGAAAATCGTATCTAAATCACCTAAAGGAAGAGAAGTAACTAGGCCTATTTCAACGTCTTGAATATCATTTTGAAACTTTTTTTGTGGCTTACATCCGATTGATATAAATACTGATAAGACTACAAATACAATTGTTCTTTTAAAGTTTATCAAGACTCACGAATTAATTTAAATTTTCTTCTGTAAA
>CAJWXO010000124.1 GCA_913049755.1 uncultured Cryomorphaceae bacterium | reverse complement strand
TGAGTTTTATATCGCCTAATTCAGCGCTGAAAGTCGGTGGTGGTGATGGTGGATATGCTGAACTTTCATGGTTGAACCCAAAGGTGATGTTTGCTGAAAGTCAGTATGGTTTTTACCGTAATAATGACGAAGGAGGAAATAATTCAGATGGTCTTGGAGGCTTTGCTTCTCAAGCTATGTTGCTACCAGGAAGTCAAGGAAAAAGAATTTCGAATTTCATGGTTCCAATGGAACTTTGGGAGACGAGTAATGATCCGAATTCAGAAGATACCATAAGATATGAATTGCTTCCAGGTCTGAGATCCATGGGATATGGAGATGGAATTAAAAAAGTCTTTAAAGGGAAGATTAATCATAGTCAAACGGCGGTGCAATACTTGCCAGCAACTTTTCAATTAAATGTTGGATCTATTTCAGAAACTGCAGATGTTCAAGGTAATATTAATGGCTCAGGGGTCACGGGGTTTTTCCATCCTGACAGTGCTTATTTTGAGCTTACGTTCACATCTGCTCCAATCGCTGAGATCATTCTTACTTGCGATGTATTTTTACCAACGGCTTCAGATTTAGTATTGCCATCAGCAATTGGGGCTCTTCCAATAGATGTAACTACAACATCAGTAATGAATGTTGGGGATATTTTAACTGTTCAAGACCCAGTGCAATCAATATATATTGTCGGTAATGCATCTCAAACAAATGCTACATTCCCAACAATGGGAGGCATATGGATGACCAGAGGTGCTTTAGACTTTAGTGGCACACCTGAATGGTGGCAGATTGCCCATTTTGGAAGTAGTACTAATGGTATATTTCCCCAGTATATGGAAATCTCAGCTGACGGCGATCATCTTTTTGTAGGAACTACAAATGGAAGATTATATCGAATATCTAATCTTCAGTCTGCTAGATCTGCTGCTGACGCTCACATTGATAGTGCGAATAAATTGATTACTGTTGATTTGATTAATACATTTGGTAGTCGCAGCATTACGGGTATCGATATTGATCCAAATAACCCAAACAGGGTGGCTGTATCTCTTGGAAATTATAATAATTCAACTTTTGTATACTATTCTAGTAATGCTCTTTCTGGAAATCCAACTTTTGTTTCGAAGCAAGGAAATCTACCAACCGTTCCAGCATATTCTATTTCCTTTGACAAGCACGATAATAATCGTTTGATTGTAGGCACGGAATGGGGGATTTTCATGACAGATAATTTAACTTCGGTATCACCTACTTATACCGAGGAAAATAATGGAATGGTTCGTGTTCCAGTTTTCCAGATTGAGCAATATCGTACCATATACAATTATGATTCAACTGCTGCAGGATCAAGCCCTACAGAAGGAGACTTATTTATTGCAACTCACGGACGAGGTTATTACAGTACAACTTCAACGGCGGTTGCTAATACTGTTGGTGCTGATGAGGATGAAATAACTGAGAAGACTTTGTCTCTAGGGATTTATCCTAATCCCACTTTTGAGTCTCTTAATGTCCCATTGGTTTCTGGTGATCTTCAGGTAAATATCAGAAGTATGAATGGTTCTATTGTTCGACGTATAGATATGTCAAGAGTTCCTTTTGGTATGGATAAACTAACTATAGATGTATCAGACATTGCCGCAGGAAATTATCTTGTGTCAAGAATCCAGAATGGCCAGGCCTTGAGCGAAATCATTGTTATTCAATAAATTCAACATTAATTTTTAAAAAAGCCCCATGCGAATGGGGCTTTTTTTTGTTCAGAATTATTGACCAAGCATTCTCTTACGTTCAAGAATAAATATTCTAGCAAGAGGATGGTTTGGGTGTTTTTTAATAATGACATCTCCAAATTCTTGGAAAAAGATATGGTCTTCTTCTTTTGATGAAAATAGAGGTGCAGCTGCAACTTTTTGAAAGAATCCGAAAACATTCGATAAATTGCTTGAATCCATTTCCATTACTTTAAGAATTTCTTTCTTGTGACTATAATATCGGTTCTCTAAGAATTTGTAATGTCTAGTTTCTATTTGGATATAATTACTATCTGGTTCGTTACTTAACTTTCTGTATTCATCTAAGGAATCAATTACTCTCGATGATTCAAGAACAGGCTGGTAAAGAGCTAGAAGTTGTTCACTTAATTTAGATCCGGTTATCTTATAATCTGTCAGCGAACCGGAAGCATCTGCAGATCCAATTAACTTATCTCCAGGCTCTATACCAATTCTTAGACTTGCTCCAGAGTCAAAAATAAAATAGTAGAAAGTCTTCAATGTTGAATCTAAAGGAAGATCTAATTTTAGTTCATTATTAATAATTTTAACAGTATCCCATGGTACAGTGTGCTCACCATCAATCCTCACTATTACAGCGTTCGATGCGCCTTCAATATTGAAATTAACTGAAACGGAATCTTTGCTACATCCATTGATTATTAGGATCATTAAGATCAACTTTATAATTCTCATGAGTCCAGTATTTTACGAAGCAATTTATTCGTAATACCGGGGTCTGCGGATCCTTTAGTGATTTTCATCACTTCACCCATAAATAATCCAATTAATCCTTTCTTTCCAGCACGATATTCCTTTACCTTTTCCGGGTACTTGTCTAAGGCATCTTGAATATGAACCATTAGTGCATTAGCATCGCTTTGCTGGATTAATTTTAGGTCTTCTGCTATTGCTTTTGGGATTCTCTTAGGCTCTTGTATTAATAATGGAAGAATTTGTTGCGATGCAGCACTAAAACTAACCAAGTTGGTCTCTACGATAGAAATTAATTCTCCCAATTTCTTAGCTGGCATAGACCAATCATTCCAACTTTGTGCATTCTCATTTAGATAGCCTTGAACAGGGCCCATTAGCCAATTTGCTCCTGCTTTTGCCGAGCAACCAGTTTGGAGTAATTTTTCAAAATATAATGCAGTTTCCTTATCCTCAGTTATTAATTCAGCATCATATTTACTCAGTCCCAGTTCGTTAGTATATCTTTTGACTAAGGCTTGAGGCAATGGAGGCATTGATTCAGCAATTGCATTTTTGAATGATTCTGTTACTCTTACTGGCGCTAAGTCGGGCTCAATGAAATATCTGTAATCATTCGCATTTTCCTTGGCTCTCAGAAGAATAGTGCTTCCTTTAGAAGCGTCAAATGTTCTAGTTTCTTGAAATACCGTATTTCCTGAATTTAGCACATTAGATTGCCGCTCGAACTCAAAATCTATAGCTCGCTGTACATGCCTAAATGAATTTAAATTTTTGACTTCTACTTTCGTTCCGAATTTCTCTCGACCTTTTGGTCTTATTGAAATGTTCACGTCACAACGAAGAGAACCTTCTTCCATATTACCATCAGAAATATTTAAGTAGCGGACAAGTTTTCTGACTTCTTGAAGGTATAAGTATGCTTCTTCTCCGCTGCGAAAATCTGGTTCAGATACAATTTCCAACAAGGGAACACCTGCACGGTTGAGGTCTATT
This sequence comes from uncultured Cryomorphaceae bacterium, assembly GCA_913049755.1. The sequence goes on along the minus strand of CAJWXO010000124.1, from coordinate 63 downwards.
AGTGTATTAAATGGATCAAGATCATGAATGGACTTTCCTGCATCTTCTTCCATATGAATCCTT
>CAJWXO010000123.1 GCA_913049755.1 uncultured Cryomorphaceae bacterium | reverse complement strand
CCAACTCTTCGGTATACCAATTATTGTATGGGCAAACTAAGACGCTTAGGGGCGCTTTAAGATCCCAATGCTGAAAGGCATCATCTAAAATTACAGGGGCATTTATAGGTATTAACGGGAATGCAGTTCGCCTTCTCCTTGCTACAATAACAGATACATTATCTTTAAGTTTGGACCTCAATAATCGAGCTTCATCTCCTACATCTGCAGCGCTAGATTCTTTTTGCACTATAGTTGTAGCCCAAGTTTTTCTTCCATATCCTCTAGATACATAAGCCGAATTAGGCACTTTATTCTCGATCTTGCTCAAGATCCAGATTGCCAAAGGTGTCTTCCCTGTTCCTCCAGAATGAAGATTGCCTAGAACAAGAGTAGCTTGATGCGGTCTAAATGGGACTAGGATTTTCCATTCATAAATAGAACGATGCAATTGCAAAACAAATAAATAAATAGGACTAAGTAGCCTGAGATATCGATGCGGCTTTTTCCAGTTCATTATTAATAATTGAAATTCTTCAATTCTGTCATTGCATTGTGACCAATTGATATTTTTTTTATCTCATCTTCTTGCTTTAACCATGTCATTTGTCGCTTTGCATATTGCCTTGTATGGAGAGCTATGTCATTTAATAATTGATCTCTAGATACTTTTGGGTTTGTATAAATTTCTTTATATCCAACAGTTTGCATCGATCTAAGATCTTTATATTTTTCTAGTCTCTTAGCTTCTTCAACAAGGCCAGAATTAATCATATTTTTCGTTCTTGATAAAATCCTAGGTTCAAGATCTTTTATATCAGGCCAAATAGCAAATTGGTGAATCATTGAATTGAAATTTGGTTCCGGCACTTTTTGAGTTCTCAGACTTGAGTATTTTTTTCCTGTAGTGGAAATTATTTCTAATGCCCTAATTACTCTTCGCGAATTTTTCAAATCACAATTCTTCGCATATTCTTGATCAACTTTCTTGAGTTCATTTATTAGATTGTCCGGGTTTTTACTCCAATCAATTTCTAGCTGCTTTCGTAATTCTATATTTTCTGACGGAAGACTGTCCGACTTAAATAATAAAGACTTTGCATAAAGTCCGCTGCCTCCAACAATCACAATTTCTCCATGTTTTTCCAATGATGAATCGACAAGCGGTTTAGCCCATCGGGCAAAAGAAATAGCAGTTGCAGGCTCATGAATAGTGTGGCTAGCAATACCCATATGTCGAACTTTACTCAACTCTTCTGCACTAGGTCTAGCGACACCTATATTGAGCTCTTTATATATTTGTCGAGCATCGCAACTCAAGATTTCGCAATTTCTTTCTTGCGACCATTCTATTGCTAATTGAGTTTTTCCCGAGGCAGTAGGGCCATGAATCATCCAAATATGAGATCTCTTCATTTTACGAAGGTAAACCCGAGAGGGCTCACTTCTTTGTAACTTGTAATTAAATGGTAGCAAAAAAAAAGACGAAATGTTCTGATATACAGAGGAGTGCTATATTAAATTTAGAATTTCTAAAATTTGATGTATTGGATTCTGATAGCGCAAAAAATTTGCGTCAAAAGAAACTGCAAGACGCAACATTCATGGGTAACCTTGAGGAGAAAAAAGTGAGCATTGAATTTTTGAGTAAGTCAGGATGTTATATCATAAATACCACTTTATGGGCATGCACCAATGACTGGGTTGTATTTAAAGAAAACCAACGTATCCCTGTCAAGTCAATTCGAAGGGTAGAATTTTAATAGGGTTCTGAAGAAAACCCATCAGTCAAGTCGCCTTCATCATACCCATATTCATCTTCTTCATTATCTTCTTTTGACATTGCTCCTCCATGTCCTTCAAACTCTGGGTCAGGAGCGTTCTCGGGTCTTTCACCATATTTAAGAACTACTTCAGGTTTATTTATAATTTCCTCCGAAGACTGAATAAATTCTATCATAAAAGTCCACATAGATAAGAAATCATAAACAAAAATTAATCTAGCGCCAGGCTCTCCTAGGATGTTTTCGCAAGAGTAGTTCTTCATGGAATTATTGGTTTTTGGATCCATGGACATTAATGGAATCTCTTCTAATTGAACCCAGTTATCATCTGTTTTATAAAATGAAGCCATTTGTCCGCTATCTAACTCATATGCATTTGATATCTGCAAATGCAGCTCTTCTAAAGTTTCAGATCCTGATATAGCTATATCGCGAAATACGTCTTCGTTGCAATTTAGTATTGCTCTTATTATAAGTTTTTTAGTCATCTTTTAGTTCAATAATTCCATTTTCTTTAGCATAAACATATGCAAACTTTTTTGCAGCTTCAAAGGTATTTGAGATTTCTCCATCAAGAACAGCTTCTCGGATCAATGCCTTTATATTACCAATTTCTTTACCTGGACTTAAATTAAACCACTTCATTAGTTGAACCCCGTCAATAGGAGGTTGCCAGTTCCTTAATTTGTCGCGCTTTTCTACTTCAATAAGTCTTTGACGAACTATTTTAAAATTTTCAAGATATTTTTTTTTCCTTTTAGGGTTTTTAGTTGTGATATCAGCTTCACATAATTCCATTAAACCATCAATACTATTACCTGCATCAAATAGTAATCTTCTCACTGCGCTTTCTGTTGCAACATCACTGGAGACCGCTATGGGTCTGGAGCTCATCCGAATCAACTTCATTACAAACTGAAGTCTTTCATCTTGGGGAAGAGATAATCTTTTAAAAATGCTGCGAGCCATTTTGCCCCCAAGGTATTCGTGACCATGAAACGTCCACCCGACATTTTCTGCAAATTTTTTAACAGGTGGTTTTCCAATGTCGTGCAAAAGAGCAGACCATCTATGCCATAAATCATCAGAAACTTTAGCTAAGTTGTCAACAACCTCCAAAGTGTGCCAAAAATTATCTTTATGCATATGACCTTCTATCTCATCGACACCTTCTAATGCAGATACCTCAGGAAGGATTAACGGCATTAAACCTGATTCCTGTAACAAAGAGAGTCCTGAGGAAGGAGTGTCACAAAGCATTATTTTATTCAATTCAACATGTATTCGTTCGGCAGATAAAATAGATATTCGATTTGCGCTTTCTTTTATTCCTTGGAAAGTTTCTGCCTCAATTTTGAAATTTAACTGGGAGGCAAAACGGATTGCTCTTAGCATCCGCAGTGGGTCATCTGTAAATGTTTTATCTGCTTTGAGAGGAGTGCGAATTATTTTTTCCTTTAAATCTTTTGTTCCGTCAAAAGGATCTAGCAACTCTCCCCAAGTTTCTTTGTTTAAGCTTATTGCGAGACTATTTATTGTAAAGTCTCTTCTTAATTGATCCTCTTCTAAAGTAGCAGCTTCAACCTTTGGTTTTCTTGAATCTGATTTATAGCTTTCTGACCTAGCCTGGACGAATTCAATATTGACATCATTGAGTTTAAAATGCGCAGTTCCAAATTTTTTAAAAATTGAAACTTTACTACCCTTAAGATATTTAGAGCATTCTTTTGCTAAGTCTAAAGCATTCCCAACGGCTACAATATCAATATCCGTAGAGTTTTCTCTATGGAGTAACTGATCTCGAACCCATCC
>CAJWXO010000122.1 GCA_913049755.1 uncultured Cryomorphaceae bacterium | reverse complement strand
AAACTCTATATTGACTTGATCTCCAATATTAAGGAGGTGAAAATTAGTATTATTCCATGTATAGGGAATAATTGCTACTGAAAAATAATCAGCACCAGATTCAACAACTGTCAAACTTATTCCATTAATAGTAATTGACCCTTTATTTACAGTTTGATATTGTCGGCTTAGCTCATGATCTATTTTAATTCCCCAGCTGCCATTTTGATCAACTATATTCGAAACCAACGCAGTACAGTCAATGTGGCCCTGAACTATATGTCCATCTAGACGACTTCCTACTTTAGTGCATCTCTCTATGTTTATCAAACTTCCGGGTCTCCAATATTGTAATGTTGTTTTCTGCAATGTTTCGTCTATTGCTGTTACCCTGTAGCCTGCTATTTTTTGGCTTTCATCTCTATTCAAAGCAATTACAGTCAAGCAGCAGCCATCATGAGCAATACTTTGATCAATTTTAAACTCTTTTGCTAAAGGACTATCAATATCAAAATGAATATTTGATTTTTCATTTGAAACTGCAACAATAGTCCCCAAATTTTCTACTATTCCGGTAAACATATTCCAAAGGTACGATGACTAACTTAGCTCTATGAAATTGACTTTTAATTCCTCAACATCAGATGGCCATTGTATGGCTGTTGTTAGACCTAATGAACAATCCCTGAATAAGACCCGTATTGACATAAATAAATCAAAAACAATAATTAGTCGTTTGTCAAGAAAGCTTGCGAATTGGACTCATTTTGCCTCACATGATATTGATATTTTCGCTTGCATAAACAATAGTGATAATCTTGATAATTCTGGAAAACATGCTCTTAGAAATTTGGGGAAGGAACTTGGGCAAGAATTAATTAGAAATAAAATAAATGTCTTGAGTCTTGATGCTGGTGGAGATTCTTTTTGGATAGCTGAAGGATTACTATTGGCCTCATACAGATATAACAAACTTCTGAGTAAAAATGCAAGCTCGGCTTGGTCTTTAAAAGAATTAGAAGTAATTGGATTAAGCCCCCAGCAATCTCAAAAATTGTCTTCTATTTGTTTAGCGGTAAATGAGGCCAGAGATTTAGTAAATGCCCCTCTGTTAAGCCTGAGTGCTGAAAATCTCAGTGAGAGAATCGAAGAACTCGGGAAAATATTTGGTTTCTCGACAACCATTCTGAATCAAGCGAAAATTGAATCATTAAAAATGGGTGGACTTTTAGGAGTAAATAAAGGGTCTGTTGATCCCGCTACATTCAGTATTTTAGAGCATAAGCCCGAAAACTCTATAAATAAAAGACCATATGTAATTGTCGGTAAAGGCGTTATGTATGACACTGGTGGCCTTAGCCTTAAACCAAGTAATTTCATGGATACAATGAAATGTGATATGGCTGGAGCAGCATCAGTTGTGGGGACCTTGTGTGCATTAGCCAATGATAAAATACCTACTTGGGTAATAGGTCTAATACCTGCAACTGACAATAGACCCGGTGGAAATGCCATAACTCCAGGAGATGTTATTAAAATATCAGATGGGACAACTGTCGAGGTTCTAAACACAGATGCAGAGGGCCGGTTAATACTGGCAGATGCTCTGCATTATGCAAAAAAATATAATCCAAAATTGGTTATTGATCTAGCTACTCTTACTGGTTCTGCCGCTAAAGCCATTGGTCCTAATGCAATTGTGGCAATGGGTAATGCTGGAACAGAATTTTGGGAACAACTAACCCATAGTGGTGAAGAAACCCATGAACGGTTAGTTCAATTCCCGTTTTGGGATGAATACAATGACCTCTTAAAAAGTGAAATTGCTGACCTTAAAAATATTGGTGGACCAGACGCAGGTATGATTACTGCTGGTAAGTTTCTTGAGCATTTCACAGACTACCAATATATTCATTTAGATATAGCAGGGCCTGCTTTTCTTGACAGCCCCCATGGTTATTTTCATAAAGGGGGTACTGGAATTGGCGTTCGCCTTTTACATGATTTTTTCAGTAAGGTTAAGTCATGAATAAATTGAAGATTGGGATTACTTCCGGGGACACAAATGGTATCGGACTTGAAGTCATTCTCAAAGCGCTGTCTTCAAAAGAGATACGCTTAAAAGCTGATTTCTATCTTTTTTCTTCTCTCGAAATAATTGCAATTCACCAAAAATCCATAACAAGTGGAGTGATCCCGTTTTGTCAAGTCCGGCCAGGAAGTGAGCTTGAACCAGGAGTTATAGGTTTATGTGACCCTTGGAATCGTTCATTTAATATTCAATTCGGCATTCAAAATGATGAAGGAGGGATTGCCGCTTTTGACTCACTCGATTTTGCATGTGATTCAATTGAAAATAAAAAATTAGATGCTTTAGTAACTGCTCCACTATGTAAAGCAAATATTCCTCAATCAAGATATAGAGACTTTAAAGGACATACTGCGTATTTAGCAAATCGATTTAATTCAGAGACTATGATGATTATGGTTGCAGATCAGACTAGGATCGCCTTGGCTAGTGATCATATTCCTTTGAGTGAAATTTCGAAAACTACAGACGTATCATATTTAAATAAAAAAATTGATGAGTTTAATATTGCGCTCAAATTTGATTTTGGTATTTCAAATCCAAAAATTGCAATCTTAGGATTAAATCCTCATGCGGGAGATGATGGCAGAATAGGTTTAGAAGAAAAAAATACTATCATCCCATGTATTGAAGCAAAAAGAAAGCAAGGTGTAAATGCTTTTGGTCCATTCCCCTCAGATAGCTTTTTTGGCAAAAAACTTTATTTAAACTTTGACGGAGTTCTTGCAATTTATCATGATCAAGGATTAATTCCATTTAAGATGCTATACTTTGAAAATGGAGTCAACAATACTTGTGGATTAACTTTTGTCAGGACATCTCCTGATCATGGCGTAGCCTTTGACATAGCCGGTCAGAACTTGGCAGAAGAAACAAGTTTTAGGGAATCCATATTTCATGCCATAAAAAGAACTCAGATACGACAAGAAAATACAATTTAATATCATCTGAATTATTCCTAATTCATCACTATTACCGTTATGAAGTCTTAAGTTGTCAAACTTTAAATTACTATTGTTGGGCTATTAACAAAATGAATGTACATTTGCGGGCCCTTATGAAAGTTTCCCCATGAGAAATCGTGAAAACATTTTAGAATTTTCTGGTTTAGCCTTAGGTGAACATCATTTAGAGTACAAATTAAACGAAACGTTCTTTTCTTCTTTTGATCTCATTGAACTCCTAGGAATTCATCCAACTACAGTGAATGTAATTCTAAAGAAATCGAATCATATGATGGAACTAACAATTTCTTTTCAAGGGGAAATAGATACTGTTTGTGATTTTACAAATGATCCCTTTACTCTTGATATTTCTAATAGTTTTTCTTTATTAGTGAAATTCGGAGATGAATTTAACGATGAGGACCCTGAAATTCTTGTTTTATCCCAAGGGGAATATGAAATAAACCTAAAGCAACTATTTTTTGAATTAATTGCTCTTTCAATCCCTATTCAAAAAATCAAACCAGGTAATGAGATTATTAAAGATCAATAGAATTTGATAATTGAAATAACAA
>CAJWXO010000121.1 GCA_913049755.1 uncultured Cryomorphaceae bacterium | reverse complement strand
GAAAGATTAAGGTTTAACCCAACTTTATCAGCATAAAAATTAAGCTCAATATTCAATTACAACTCTCTATAGTAAGATGGCTCTAGGAGTTAAATATGGACGATAAACAAAAAATTGAAAATGTGGTGCAACTGTATTTTGACAGCATGCACGAATCGAGCCCCGAAAAAGTAAGAGAAGCTTTTCACCCTAATGCAAAAATAACAGGTTTTCTCAAAGAAGACGTTTTGGCAGAAAGAAGCGTTGAAGATTTTGCTGCCATGGTGGGTTCGGTGCAACCCTCACCAAAAGAAAAAGGCGACGAGGTCATTTTAGAAATTATTTCTTGTGAAATAGCTGGCTCAACGGCATCCGTTAGAGTTAGAGATGCTTATGTTGGTCGTGTTTTTCTAGACACTTTGTCTTTCTTAAAAGAAAACGGAGAATGGACAATCTACAACAAATTGTTCCATATAGAACATATACTCTAAAAATGAGTTATAAAATAACCAAATTATCCAATGCCATTGGAGCTGAAATAACAAACATTGATCTTAATAAGGTTTCAACTGATCAAGTCCAGCAAATAAAAAGTAGTCTGAGTGAAAATATGGTTATTTTTTTCCCAGGACAATCACTGTCAATTGAGGAGCATGTAGCCTTTGGTGAAAAATTTGGCGAACTAGAAGGTCACCCAAATCTTAAGAATCCAACCGTCAAGCATCCAAAAATATTTGAATTATCGGCTTCTAGTGGTGGAATAGCAGATGAATGGCATACCGATATTACTTTTCAGGATAGGCCTGCGCTGATGTCCATACTTCATATGGTTAAATGCCCTAAGCTTGGCGGAGATACTATGTGGAGTAATCTGTGTTCGGCTTATGATGGACTGTCTGATCCATTAAAAGAGCTCTGCGAAGGCTTGACTGCCTTGCATGACGCCCACCCTCATGGCAAACCCGAAAAGACCGCCATACATCCTGTTGTAAGGGTCCACCCTGATAATGGGAAGAAGACTCTCTACGTGAACGAGCATTTTACGAGAAGAATTGTTGAAATGAGTCCAGGTGAGAGCGACGTGTTCTTAAATTATTTAACTTCGTGGATAACTAAACCCCAGTTCACCGTAAGGTATCAATGGACTCCGGGTACGATTGCTATGTGGGACAACAGAAGTACACAACATTATGTGGTGAATGATTTTGAAGGCGAAAGAATAATTCAAAGGGTCACGATAATGGGAGACAGGGTGGAGGGTGCAAAGGAACCTAAATGGAAGCCTTGGGTTAAAGACGGTTTTTCTGCAATGTCCAGACACGACACCCAATTAAGAAGACATCTGAAAGAGAAAGGCTTATTGAAGTAAGCTTTCTATAAATCTTATTTTGCAACTTCCTTCCAAACAAAAAATCTTGTAGCAAGAATAAAGCTCAATACCATCCAGATAAGAATTCCTAAACTAGTAGAGTTTAAAGAAAACAACGAAACCCCGTCGTTGGCAATGTCTCGGAGTCCGGTAACAACCACACTCAAAGGAAGGGCGCTAACAAAAGGTTGCACAAGCTCAGGCATAGAACTTATTGGAAAAAAGACTCCTGATAAGATGAGCTGAGGGAATGTAACAAGACCAACTATGGGCCTGATAGCTTCTTGCGTCTTAGCCAAGCTCCCTAGTGAAAAACCAATGCATAGAAAAATAAATGTTCCCAGCATTACCATTCCATAAAGAGAGATTAAACTGCCCACTATGGTTATGTCTAAGATTAGTATTGAAAGGCCTAAGATTACCGATATCTGCATCAGTACAATTATCATCCTCGCAAGCACAATGGAGATAATAAAGTCTTTGGGTTTAATTGGAGTTACAAAAAGTCTTTTTAATATGCCTCTTCTTCGGTATTCAACAATATTAAATCCACTACCCCCAATGCTTAGATTCATCAACATAAAAGCTAATAGGCCGGGAAGTAGGAAGTCTATGTATCTCTGAGGTCTTGCCTTAACGTCCTCTATGGTTAAAGAAAACATTGGTTCTATATCTCTCAATTCCCTTTCAATTGAAAGTAGGCTGTTATCAACCGCGTCTCTAATAGAAGCAAGTTGTCTCACTTGAGAAAGGTCTAGAAGCAGAATTAATTCGTTCGATTCATTTTTAGACTCAAAGTCTTGGGGTATCAAAACAACAGCAGTTTGATTGCCTAATATTAATTCTTTTCTAAGTACCGTTTCATCGCCTTCTGTTATATCAAATAAAGGATCTTTTGAAACCAGTTCTGAAAAGTTTTTTGATAAATTGCTATTGGAATTATTTATGAGCCCAACTTTTATTGGGTCATTATCGCCACTTGAAAACACAAAGGCACCCATGAATATCAGAGGAAAAAATAAACTAAATGCTATCGACTGACGATCTCTAAAAAAAATAACCAAGAAGGTTCTAGCCAGATGAAGCTGTGCCGAAGTAAGCATATTAGTCCCTTAGGTTATTCCCAGTTAGGGATAAAAAAACGTCTTCAATGTTCCCTTGTAATGGCGCTTGAGGCGGATCAGGTGCAAATTTATTTATTAATGCTTGGGGTGTGTCTTCTGCAATCAAATTCCCTTTGTCCATTATTCCTATTCTATCGCACAAGTTTTCGGCCTCTTCCATATTGTGTGTCGTTAAAACTATTGTCATGCCAGAATCTTTAAGCTCATGGATCAGCTTCCAAATGTTTCGTTTGGCTTGAGGATCAAGTCCAGTAGTTGGTTCATCCAAAAATAAAACCTTTGGACTATTAACCAGAGCGCAAGCTATTGAAAAGCGTTGTTTTTGTCCTCCAGACAATTCATCAGGCTTGGCACTAGCCTTGTCTAGTAAATTAACTTTGGACAATAGCGCTTTCGAATTGTCTTTTTGATCGTAGAGTTTTCCAAATAAGATAAGCAATTCGGCCAGGTTAATTCTGTCAAAGTATTCATTGGATTGGAGTTGTACTCCAATTATAGACTTTACTTTGTAAGGCTCTTTGCTTACGTCTATTCCATCTATCAAGGCGATCCCTTCGTCTATATCAGTAAGCCCTTCAAGCATCTCTAGTGTTGTGGTCTTACCTGCTCCATTGGGACCTAGAATCCCATAAATTTCACCCCTTCTAATTTCAAGGTTTATTCCGTCCACGGCATTGAATGATTCGTTTTTATTCTCTGGTAGTGGGTAGGCCTTAAGGAGCTGCGATGCTTGTACTATAGACATTTGTTGCCTAAATTTTTACTTTTATAGTTAATGTAGGACTTACTTTTGGTTCAACCAAAGCGTTTACTACTTTAAAGTCTAGTTTAAGTTCTTTAAGTATTTTTAGTGTTTTGACTTGAATCTCAAGCTTTCCATTTGCTGGAACTTCCAGCAGGTCAGTACTTGTTCTGAAAGAATATTTAGACAAATTTTGTAATTTAAGAGGCGCACTGGAATTGTTGCTTAATTCTATTTTTAAAACTTGCGTCCTTGAAGTGTAACCTGCAGATTTTACTGAGAGCATTGATTCCAACAAGGGCATCAGATTTTCTCTTTCTCCTATCAACATGTCTTTAAACCAAACCACGGTTTTTCTTTCAAATAAAGCCTTTTTGATTGATCGTTTA
>CAJWXO010000120.1 GCA_913049755.1 uncultured Cryomorphaceae bacterium | reverse complement strand
AAAATATTTGAAGAGTGCATTCAATTTATTTGATCCGGAATTGGCTTTAGATTTTCATGAATACCGACCATTTAGAAGGGACTTTGTCAATTTTGGTAAATTCGGTATCACATCAATGTATGATGTAATGTTTTTACATACTTCAAATCCCAATGTTCCAAAAGAATTAAGAGAGTTAATAGAGGATTCTTTTGTTGCTCCCTGTCATTCGGATCTCGACAAACACGGTTATACTCATCATAATTATTTTTCTACAGAAAAACACTTAGGAGCTATTCGTATACGAGAGGGCTCCATAAGTGCTCGATCGTCATCAACATCATATGCTTTGAGTAATTGTGTTAGTTCGCTAATTGAGATAAGGGGTGTTGGCCTAGGCCGGACATCTTTTAAAAGAAGAGTAGCTTGTGTTCGCGAGGTAGGAATGAGTTTTTTGAAATCCGCAGTACAATCAAAGAAAAATATGAGAAGGGTTTTAACGAATCTGACTGATACTAATCGAAGTGTTGTTTATTCATCGTCATACTTGACCGAAAATAGAATTATAAAATTTATTGATTTGGAGGAAAAGTCAGTTCGAGGTTTTGAGTTTGAAGTCAGAGATTTATCTGAGCAAAGAAATATAAAGACACGGCCGTTTCCTTTGGCATACTTGCTAAGAAAGGAGCTTATTCCTTTAATTAAGCCGAAGTTAGATGTTCTAGGAATCAAGTATAAGTTAGTTAATTCAGAGTCTTTGGATGAGAGTCGAATTTATTCATATGACATCACTAAATATTTGCAGGATGGTATACCAGAATTCAGAGTACGTCGTCAAAGAGTAACGTCAGAGTTGAGACTTTTAGAAAAGGAACAGCCTTTTGAATTATTATATGTTCCGACATCTCAAGTTCGCGGGGCTCATTTATTTGAATTGTTTGAGCCAGAGGCCTCTAGTAGCTATGTTGCGTTTGATGTAATTCATACTGGTTTGAATAAAAAACTCAAATATTATCGTTACCATGTACATTAAGTCAAATATATTTTTTATGATAAGATCATTTTTATTTTCAATATTTATAATTCTTGGCACGGAGGCTTCTCATGCTCAAGGTCTCGGAGATTATGGTCTCGGTGGGGGCTTGAAAATCGCATCTAGAGATTATAATTATGGATTCCAATTGGGGGGGGCAATACAGCCAAAACTTTCATTTATAGATAATTCAGAACAGGTAGATACCCGTTTTTCTCCGGAATTGACTTTTTTGCGGATTCAAGGATTTGCTTTGAGGGAAAAGCTTGAATTTTTTATTCAATCGGATTATTCTAGGAATGATCTTTTAATGGATGCGTGGATATCCTATGAGCCTGCCGAAAGAATAAAACTTACAATTGGGCAAATGCCAAATATTGGAAATAATCGTGAAATGTTATTCTATGAGGATCAACTATCATTTACCAGTAGAAGTTTTTTTAGTAGTCAGTTTTGTAAAACTGGACGGGAGATAGGAGTGAGGCTTGCGGGAGAATTCAATATTGGAAAAGCAAAGGTTTACCCTAAGATAGCTATTACCACAGGGGACGGAAGAAATTCATTTGGTGATGATTCAAGGGATGTGGATATTGGGGGTTACAAGTACGCGTTTCGTCTAGACTTTTCGCCATTTGGGGATTTCTCCGATGGTAATACAAATTTCTCAGCTGATTTACTTTTCGAGAAAAAACTAAAAATGATCATAGGTGCTGCTGGGTCATATAATTATGGTGCTTCAGGAGCAGTGGGAGAGTCACATGGGGATTTTACTATGTATAGAGCCAATGGTTCTCCTAGTCTGCCTGACTATCGTAAATGGTATTTGGATGCTTTGTTGAAGTATAGAGGAGTTTCTATTCTATTTGAGATGGGTCAAGCTAGCGCCAATTCATTAACAGGACTCAAGCATTCAGCAGTTCCTTCGGATATTTTATTACCTGGGGAGATAAGCCGCTATTTGGTTTTGGGTACAGGTGGAAATTTTCTTGCTGAGATTATGATTCGAAAAGATTTCAGTCTTGCGGGAAATTATTCGATTGTTTATCCCGAGTTTGATACTTATTCAGGTGGTCTTTTTGTGGCAACATCTGTAACTAATCTAGGCTTTAACTATTACCATAGTGGCCATAATGCCAAATTGCATCTAGATTATGGCATTACGAGAGATATAAATGGTTTATTAGAAAATCAACTTCAGGTTATTCTACAAGTCAGGATATAAATTAATATTCTGAGATAATTGAGATCCATTTTATTACAAACTTTATTTATCTGCTAAATAATTCTTTTCACAGTAGAAAAAAATGGTTTACACTAGTTATAATTGAATATTAAGAAAATTTCATAAAACATGTGGGGCATTTATGGACTCTAATTCTACCGCTATATGTTTAAACACCAAATTAAAATTTAACATAAAACTCTCAATTTGAGTCTGTTAAAAATAATAATATTGTTTTCAACAAACTTATTAACAGGGGGTATCATATGAATTTATTTTTTCTACTTTCAATAAACACAAACAGAGAAAAACAACGGTTTGATCTGGTTCAATGATGCGAAAGGGTCAGCGAGATGTGTCTCACAATGAGTAAACTGTGTCGTCGAAGTCGCAAGATAGAAAACATCATTTACTTTTCGAAAGAAGGAGCTCTAAGCGACATTGGAGAACTGTTGAAAAGAAACCCTCGGGTGGACGTTAGGGAAATCTTCGCAAGAAGATCTACCAAAAAGTAAAATTCGGCAGCAAGAAATGATATATGCTTTTGAAAAAAAGTATGGACTCAAATCTTGAAGCTCAGAGTATGGTCTTTAGGACGCCACTCTGAACTCTTGAAAGAATAATTATTGGTTTCGACGAGTAAATATTCTGCTGGGTAGCTAGCTTTTGGAGCGATTCAAAAAGATAGAGTCTTGTTGGACTGGGTCTTGAAATAAAGTCCAAACTTTGAACCGATGCGGACAGAGTTGTCTAACAGGAAACCCGCAAATGACAGGTGATGAAAAAGACACCAATAGTATCTGAGAAATCAGAGAACTCATCTACGGTGGACGGTCCTACGGGATTTTTGAATAAATCGGCTTGCCGGGATAAACAAAAAGGGCGATAATTACGATTATCGCCCTTGTCTTTTAAGATATTCTAGTTTATGATTAGAGTTAATTAAGTATCATTTTTGCCACATTTTCTCCAATTTTCGGAGCAAGTGCGACCCCCATTCCTCCCATTCTGGCAGCTATTAATAGGTTAGGTTCTTCCCAGTGAAGTAAGGGTGATTTTTCGCCTGATTTTGAAAATGCCATAATTCCAGCCCATCTATTTAAAACAGTATATTCTTGTTTTGGAATTAGTACTTCTTTGATATATGATTCTAAATAAGTTTGAACATTAGCTGTGGTGCACATTTCTAATGATGTTTCTTCTTGACGAAAAAGGTTTCTCCCTCCACCAAGGAGGAGGTTGCCATCCAAGTTTCGGAAATATAGATAACCTTTTTTAGCGTGGCAGACCCCTTTGAAAATAGTATTTTGAGATGGTTTTACTAAAATTATTTGGCCTCTTCCAGGAGTGATGTCTACTCCCGGTATTAACTGTGGG
>CAJWXO010000119.1 GCA_913049755.1 uncultured Cryomorphaceae bacterium | reverse complement strand
TTTCTTTTATTATTATAGAAGGCATAATTGCTGAGTAGTTTATTCTTTTTATGACCTTAATGCAAAAACTTTTTTATGCTTACTTTAGGAATTGAAACATCCTGTGATGAAACCGCAGTAGCCTTATTCGATTCAAAAAAAGGCCTCCTCGGCGAGGCTGTATTTTCTCAAATTGAATTACATAGTGAGTATGGTGGAGTCATCCCAGAGCTTGCTTCCAGGGATCACTGTAAAAAAATTATACAGATCTACAAGCATGCCTTGGGATCGATAGATGAACGTGAGATTGACAATATTGCATACACCGCAGGTCCTGGACTTTTGGGAGCTCTTTTAATTGGAGAGAACTTTGCTCAAGGCTTAGCCATATCGCTTAACAAACCATTAATTCCAGTAAATCATCTAGAGGCGCATTTAATGGTACCTTTTTTAGATGAGGAAAAAGTTGAATTCCCATTTTTAACCCTTTTAGTTTCTGGAGGGCATTCTTTGATTATCGACGTTAAGGGACTTAATAAATATGAAGTTCTAGGTCAGTCGCGAGACGACGCTGTCGGAGAGGCTTTTGATAAGGTAGCAAAACTCATCGGATTGGGTTATCCCGGAGGGCCTGAGATTGAAAGAATTGCAAAGAATGGTAATCCTAAAGCATTTGATTTCCCGCAACCTATGCTCCACAGTCAGGACTATGATTTTAGTTTTAGCGGACTTAAAACTGCAGTTCTATACGCTGTGCAAGACCTAAAAGAAATGAATTCAGAAGTTCAAGCAGATATTGCAGCTTCTTTTCAACATGCTGCAACAGAAGTATTGATTAAAAAAATAACAAAAGCACTTGAAGATACAGGTCGAGAGACCATAGTATTGGCTGGAGGTGTTGCAGCGAATGAATTGTTAAGAGATAAAATTTCCTTTTTACAATCCAAGTTGAGTGTAAATTTTTTATCCCCGCCGCTCGCTCATTGCACAGACAATGCGGCTATGATCGCTTATCTAGGAAGTTTAAAAGTGAAAGAGGGTACCTCTAATATAGTTTCTCATGCAAAGCCAAGATGGCCTTTAGGTATTTAAAAAAATGAACGATATTATTTATATCCGCAATCTCAAAGTTCAAGCAATCATTGGCATTTTTGGATGGGAGAGAAAAGTACGTCAAGAAGTTAGTATTGATTTAGAGATTTCTTTTGACTGCAAAAAAGCTGCAAAGACTGATTCGATAGAAAGCACGATAGATTACAAGGCAATCACAAAAAGTATTATTTCATATGTAGAGTCCTCTAACTTTCAACTTCAAGAATCTTTAGCAGAGGGAGTTGCAAATTTGGTACAAGAAAAACATGGGGTCGAATCTTTGAAACTAAGGGTATCAAAGCCCGGGGCTCTGAGGCATGCCGATGATGTTGGTGTCATTATTCACAGATAATGCAATATTTTTTATCCCTAGGCAGCAACATTAATGCTAAAAAAAACATCCAGTTTGCAATTGGTGAATTAAAAGAGATTTTCTCTGATTTTAGGAGCTCATCAATCTATCAAACAAAAGCCGAAGGGTTTGAAGGCGAAGATTTTTTAAACTTAGTCACTTCTGGGATTAGCGAGCTATCTTTTACCTCATTGAATAAAAAGTTGAAAAGCATCGAAGATTTAGCTGGAAGGGATCGTAATGGTCCAAAATTTGGTCCTAGGACTTTAGATATTGATATTGTTCTTCAGATAGACGGGCAGAATGAAATAGTTTTTGAAAGCGATGAAGTTCAAAAGTATAAATTTGTATCAGAGCCCTTGAAAGAATTAATCTAATAATTTTATCTATAGTTTTTTTCAACCAGTGACCAAGCAGCATCTGCCAGTGGTCTAACTTGATCTGCTCTATCTTCCGCATGTTTGCTTGCCGCCGTACCATCTCTTACTCTTCCAATGATTCCTTGCAAAATACCCGCAAGTTTAAAAATATTGAAAACATAATAAAATTCCCAGTTATTTGATAAATCTTTTCCAGTGGTTTCAGAGTACATATCACGGTATTCATTTTCAGTCGGAATTCCATTTTCTTTGCAGAATTTCTCATCACTTAGCTGAGGTATATTTCTCCAGCTAATACAATGGTAGTTAAAATCTGCAACAGGATGCCCAAGGGTCGATAGCTCCCAGTCCAAAATACCCATCACTTTATTGTCAGAGCCAAATACCATGTTATCCAGTCGATAATCTCCGTGCACTATGCAGGTTTCGTCTTCATCAGGAATATTTCCAGGTAGCCAGTCAATTAACTTGTTCATCGCGTCTATCTCTTCTGTTTGAGAGGCAAGATATTGTTTTGTCCAGCGAGACACTTGTCGCGCTATGTAATTTCCTGGCTTTCCATAATCGGATAATCCAACAGTTGAGTAATCTACTTTATGCAGTTCAGCAATTACCTTATTTTTGTTAAGGTATATTGCCTTTCTTTCTTCTGGCGATTTATCTGAAAGTAAAAGATCCCAATAAATACTTCCGTCAAGAAAATCCATTACAAAAAACTCAGTGCCTATTATATCTCTGTCAGTGCATAAGCCATATGTAGTTGGAACAGGAACTTCAGTATCTCTAAGAGCTGTCATAACTTTGTATTCACGATCAACCGCATGGGCAGAAGGTAATAATACTCCGGGCGGCTTTCTTCTTAGCACAAAGTCTTTTTTATCTGTAGTAATTTTATAAGTGGGATTTGATTGCCCGCCTTTGAATTGAGCAATTTGAATAATTTTGCCTGTTTCAGGAATCTTGTCTCTGAGCCACTCTTGGAGTTTAATTTCATCAAATTTCAAATGCTCTGCAACATCTTTTGTACCCGAAAAGATAGAGTCATTGTTGTTCATATCCATTAAAGAGACTTTCCTCCATCTATGTTTAAAGTTTGACCAGTAATATATTTTGATTCTGCTAAAAATATAACAGCTTTAGCTATATCCATCTCTGTTCCAAGCTTTTTTAAAGGGACCGCACTCAAAATATTATTTTTCTCTGTTTCTGTCCAAGTTTTATTGGGTGGCTCAAGTATCGCACCTGGAGCAATTGCATTCACTCTGATCTCTGGAGCTAAATCCTTTGCTAGTGATTGGGTTAGGCTATCTAAACCAGATTTCGCTGCCAGATAGATTGAATGATTTTTAATGGGTCTTTTAATATTAATATCTGTAATGTTAATCACAAATCCAGAGCGAGTTTTTAATTCTTCATGCAATTCTTGAATTAAAAACAACGGAGCTTTTAAATTGCTTCCCATGAGAGCATCCCAGTCTTTTTCAGAAAACTCTCCCATAGGAGTTGGATAAAAAGTAGAAGCATTGTTTATCAATCCATCAATTCGTCCAAAAGCTGACATTGCCTTATTCGCTAGCGATTTCACATCGTCTAAATTATCCAAGTTTGCTTGAATAGCTTTTGCACTATTTGATCTAATTGCGTTCAGCTCATCACATAGATTGATAGCATCCTCATCTGAGTTATTAAAATGAATAAGGACATTTGAGCCAGCCTCAAAAAATTCCTTAGCAATTTCTTTGCCAATCCTTTTAGCCGCTCCTGTAATTAAGATAACTTTATTCATAATATTGATTTTAATGCTTCATGATAAAGGAATTGT
>CAJWXO010000118.1 GCA_913049755.1 uncultured Cryomorphaceae bacterium | reverse complement strand
TGACTCTAGACCAGGGGTATTAATAATCCCTAATCCTGAGCTTAGACCTGAACAGGCTTTCACTGCAGAAATTGGAAATGTTCAATTATTCAAGGGTGGCCACAGTTTGGAATGGAATTTATATTCTACATCCTTAAGAGATGCTTTGGTTGTGCTTCCGAGTCAATTAAATGGAAGTGATTCTGTTAATTTTGAAGGTGTAGAGTCTGTCATTTTAAGTCAGTCAAATGCTAGAAGTGCTAGAATTGCAGGTTATTCCATAAGATGTTTAGTTATATTGCCATTTTCGTTTAGTTTGAAAGGACAATTTCAGGGAGTTGTGGGTACTGTAACACAAGGCCCTCTGGCCTTAGATAATGAATTATCAAATCATATACCCCTTGATCACATACCCCCTCAAATTGCCAGAATAGGATTACAATTCAATCCTTCTAATTCATTTTCTGGAGACTTTTATATGGTATCAAATTCAAAGAAATCGCTAGAGAGGTATTGTCCAAATGGAGAGGATAATCCAAGGTATGCGACTCCTATGGGTACTCCGAAGTGGGTAACTTGGAATGCCGTTATGTCCTATAGTTTAAATAAGCAATGGATATTTCAATTAGGAGTTCATAATATTTTGGATACTCAGTATCGAACTTTTGCATCAGGTATTAATGCACCTGGAAGAAATATCACAACATCTATTAAAAACTCTTTCTAAATTAGAAGTATTAAAAGTTCAGGTTTTGAATAGAAAAGATTTTTTGAAAATAATTACTGGGGCGACTGCAGCCATTCCATTTCTTTCTTTTTCAAGAAAGAACTTTAATAATTTTCTTGAGTCTATTGAACCAGTATCCATAGCGACATGGCGGTTTGGCTTAAATACTACTTCCAGAGCAATGGATTTGCTAGAGAATGGGTCTTCAGCAATGGACGCCACAGAGGCTGGAGTAAAGATTTGTGAAGCAGACCCTAAGGAAAGAAGTGTAGGTTTAGGTGGCAGGCCAGATAGAGATGGCACAGTAACATTAGATGCGTGCTGTATGGATCACCTTGGGAATATTGGTAGTGTTGCTGCTGTTCAAGATATTGTTCATGTAAGTTCATTAGCAAGAGCTGTTATGGAAAAAACACCTCATGTTATGTTAGTGGGCGAAGGTGCTCGTCAATTTGCTTTTGAAATGGGTTTTCCGAAGGAAAATCTTTTAGTTGAAGATTCTGAAAAAGAATGGAGAAAATGGATGGAGTCTTCGGATTATAATCCGATCATTAATGTGGAAAACCATGATACTATTGGTCAGCTTTCATTGGATAAAAACGGCCATTTGGCTGGTATTTGCACTACAAGTGGAATGGGTTATAAGATGCACGGGAGAGTTGGAGATAGTCCAATTATTGGTGCGGGACTATATGTTGACGGTGATGTTGGTGCTGCTACTGCCACAGGTCATGGAGAAGAGGTGATTCGAGTTGTTGGTTCTTACAGAGTAGTTGCGGAAATGGAAAGAGGCTTGAGTCCTCAGATGGCTTGTGAAGAGGCTGTTCGTAAAATTCATAATTTCTTCAAAAGGAGAAAAGCAAGTTTGAAAGACACTCAAATTGGCTTTATCGCTATGAATAAAAGAGGAGAGGTAGGAGGGTATTCGTTGCGCTCTGGATTTCAGTTTGCCATTAGTCGACCTGGGAAAAAATCAGAATTGATTGATGCTGACTTCTTAATTTCTTAAATATTATACTTTTAGTTTCAGTAAAGCTATTTCTCCAGGGTCCATTTTATTCTTGATACCAGTTATTGCAGAGGAATGAATGGTGTTAAAACCCGAGTTTAGATATTCATCAATATTTGCAGACCTTATGCCGCCGCCCGGTAGTATTTCAATTCGATTATTTGCATATGTCCTGAGTTCTTCAAGTAATTTTATGTTTTCTAATCCTTTAGCAGTAAGTATTCTAGAAAATCCTGATTTAATACTCTCGTCAATTGTTTTAAAAGGGTCTTTACATTCATCAAATGCGCGATGAAGAACTGCAGGAAGCCCCCAATCTTTAATTAAAAATTTGCACGTATCAACATCCAGCATGGAATCTTTTTTCAAACAACCAAATACTAATGCTTGTGCTCCAGCAGATTTGAGAGAATGTCCTTGGTTTTGTATTTCCAAAACTTCTTCATCGGTATAGCTGAAACCTCCTTTTCTTGGCCTTATAATAGATATTATGGGAATCTGAACAGTTTGCCTTAAGGTAAATACCCATTCTGAAGGTGGTGTTAAACCTCCTTCGAAATAGTTTTGGCAAACTTCTATTCTATCAGCTCCAGCCTCAGCAGCAGCAAATGCATCTTCAAGGGAAAAGGTTGCAATTTCAAGCATTGGTTTATGTTGAACGAAATAATTATGTATCTAAGGTGAATGATAATGGCAATAGATCATCTGCATTCTTTACAACTAATGTTTTACCATGCTTTGTAGTTAATATCATCTTCATGGTTTTTTTTTGTCTAAAAGTTTGCTCTCTTATTGCCTGCCTGCACATACCGCAAGGTGCTAGAGGTAAGTCGTGGTTGCCTTTCGCGTCGGAATAAACCACTACCATAGTATCTACAGATTTGCCGTGTGATTGGGTAGATGCTACGCTAAGGGCTACTCGTTCTGCACAGATACCAACTGGGTAAGAGGAATTCTCTTGGTTACTGCCTCCCCATGTGTCATCATTTTCTAGTCTGACAGAAGCTCCAACACTAAAACTACTGTAAGGGGAATGACTTGTTTTAAGTTGATTAATGGCAATCGTGACGAGCTCTTGGTCTTTAGATGAAAGCTCTTCATGAGAAGAGTGTTCAGTAATTTCAATATTTATGTTCATTGTTCAAGTCAATAAGCTCGAATCTACTAAAGAATTATGAATATTCAATTAATAATGTTATCCGCAGATAGATCATGGTATTTTTGAAAGATGAAAGCTGAAATAATAACTATCGGTACAGAAATTTTACTTGGTCAAACAGTCGATACAAATTCAGCATGGCTGGGAAAAGCGCTTTCTGAGGTTGGCGTAGAGGTTCAAAGAGTCATTTCAATATCAGATAGTGCGGATGCTATTATAAAAACTTTAGATGAGATTTTATTAGATACTAATTGGGTAATTATTACGGGGGGGCTCGGGCCGACAAAGGATGATATAACAAAAAAAGTATTGGCTAAATATTTTAACGATGAATTAGTTTACCGTCCGGAAATATTTGAACATATTAAAGATTTGTTTTCGCGAATGGGAAGGGTTCCAAATTCACTAAACAAGGAACAGGCATACTTCCCAAAAAAAGCAAATATTTTGAGTAATACACGGGGTACTGCCCAATGTATGCTATGGGAGCACAATGAAGTGAAATATATTAGTTTACCTGGGGTTCCTTATGAAATGAAAGGCATTGCTGAAGATCATATTTTGCCAAGGATGGTTGAGGAGCAAGCTCATTTTATTGAGAATCGCTATTTCATTGTTCAAGGAATTCCTGAGTCAGATTTAGCCCTGAAACTAATTAAGTGGGAAGGTGCATTAACAGAATCATTATCCTTTGCTTATTTACCCTCTCCGGGACTAGTTAAGCTGAGGTTAACTTGTAGGGGTAGGATTGAGGATTCTGATAGGCTTTTGAA
>CAJWXO010000117.1 GCA_913049755.1 uncultured Cryomorphaceae bacterium | reverse complement strand
TTTAGAAATTGGAACCGGTTCTGGATATCAAGCTGCAGTCCTTGTTGAGATGGGGTTGAAAGTATTCTCGATTGAACGTCAAAAAGACTTATTTGATTTCTCGAAAAGCATTTTAATAAAATTAGGATATAATATCACACAAAAATTTGGTGATGGCTATAAAGGAATTCCCTCTTATGCTCCTTTTGATGGAATTATTGTGACCGCGGCGGCACCAGATATTCCATCTGACCTTGTGGAGCAACTTTCTCCTAATGGCTCCCTTATTATACCAATGGGTGAGCCTGAAAATGATCAAGTGATGAAGCGAATAAAAAAAATAGATACTGTTGAAGGGTATGAAGAAGAAGATTTAGGTAGCTTTCGTTTTGTTCCAATGCTCAAGGATATTGATTCTGGAGATGGTTTTTAAAACCTAGATTTCTCTATTGGTGTCTCGGTCTATATCTCGTTCTTTGATGCTGGCTCGCTTATCGTATAATTTCTTTCCTTTTCCAAGGCCAATTTCTAATTTAGCCCATCCTTTTTCACTAAAGTAAAGCTTTAATGGAATTATGCTAAACCCAACGTTTTTAGTTGTTTTAATTATTTTTTTTAATTCGTTTTTTTTTAAGAGTAACTTTCTCTCACGTAATGGTAAATGATTTGAATAAGTACCTAAGCGAAATTCAGAAATATGAAGATTTTTGACCCACAGTTCTCCTTTTTCAGTGAGGTAACAATAGCTATCTGATAAATTAGCCTTCCCTTCACGTATACTTTTCACCTCGGTTCCATATAATTGTATTCCCGCAGTGAAGGTTTCTTCAATTGCATAAGAAAAACGTGCTTGACGATTTTTAACTACAGGATCCATAATGCAAATCTAACCCTACTTTTGTCGAAGCATGCTTTACTCGAAACTCATAAGACCAATATTATTCAATTTTCCTGCAGAAACTGCTCATAACATTACTATGAGTCAACTAGAAATGCTACAGCAGTCATCACTAGGGAGGTTAATTATCCAATCAATGAGCGGCCCTGTGGCCCCTAATCCAATAAAAGTTATGGGGTTAGATTTCAAACACCCTGTTGGTCTTGCCGCAGGCCTTGACAAGGATGCTAAGGCTATAAGAGGCCTGTTTCAAATGGGGTTTTCCCATATTGAGGTTGGTACATTAACGCCGAGACCTCAATCTGGTAATAATAAACCAAGACTATATAGACTTAAAGAGGATCAAGCCCTTATCAATAGAATGGGGTTTAACAACGAAGGAAGCATAGCTGCATCAAAAAGATTATTGAGCAGAGATAAGTCTTGGGGGGTTGTGGGAGGTAATATTGGTAGAAATAAATTGACCGTCAATGAAAATGCTGTTGAGGACTATTTGTTGTCAATGAATCATTTGAGAGATGTTGTCGATTATTTCACAATAAATATATCTTCACCAAATACTCCGGGTCTAAGAGAGCTTCAGCATAAAAAGGCATTGAGGCGACTTTTAGGTACTATATATCAAGAAAATAAAGAATCAAATTATCCAAAACCTCTAGCGGTTAAAATTTCTCCTGATTTATCCAAAGATGAAATTCAATCCATATCAAGACTTGCTGTTGAGTGCGGATTTAACGGAATAATTGGAACAAACACTACAATTGGCCGCATTGGCTTAAAGATTAGTGATAGAGCTGTTGAAAAAATCGGTAATGGAGGCCTTTCCGGTCGGCCATTATCAAGGCATAGCACGGATGTAGTAATGTGGATTAAAGAAGCTGTCGAAGATTCAGCCGCCATTATTGGAGTTGGAGGAGTTTTTACCGAACAAGATGTTTTAGACAAAAGAAATGCAGGTGCAGATCTTGTACAGGTTTATAGTGGGTTTGTTTTTAACGGACCCTCAATGATACATGACATCCAAGGCGCATGGAAAAAATAGAATTCATCGAGTGTCCTAGGGATGCGATGCAAGGGCATTCCAGGATCTTTTCAATAGATGAAAAAGTTTCTTATCTAAAGACCTTGATGCCCGTTGGTTTTTCTGCTATTGACATCGGCAGTTTTGTTTCAAGCAAAGCAGTTCCACAAATGAAAGACACATCTAATGTTCTAGATGCACTAATTGACCTAAAAGGAAATAATAAATTTTTAACAATTGCCGCCAATAACAAAGGAGTTCATTCTGCTATTGGGCATAAGGCAGTAGATATAATTGGATATCCCTTTTCAGCAAGCGAAACTTTTCAAAAACGAAATACGAACCGTTCAAGAAAACAGGCGTTAGAGGAGTTAAAAATTCATGCAGAGTTAATTGATAGTGAGAACAAGAAACTTGTCGTTTATATCTCAATGGCTTTTGGAAACCCATATTTAGAGACTGTTTCTAATCAAGAAATTCTTGATTTTATTGGTGAAATAAATAATATATCAAACTTCGAAGCCATATCTCTTAGTGATACAGTTGCCAAATCAAGTCCCGCCTCCATAAAATCATTGGTTTCGCTTATTAAAAATAATTTTACCGACTTAAACTTAGGTCTTCATCTTCATGTTCCAGAGAGAACTGCGCTCGGCAACGGCTTATTGCAAGAGGCATGGGATTGTGGAATTAAAAGATTCGATTCAGCACTTTTAGGCTATGGTGGTTGCCCATTTGCAGAGGACTCGCTTTCAGGAAACCTGCCAACAGAGTCCTTATTGTCATTTGCAAATAGTGTTAATGCCAATAATGATATAAACACTATTGCTCTAGAAGTCGCGCATAATGCGGCAAGAGATCTTTTTCTTTAGATTTTAATTTTGTTTGAATTACTTTTGTCTTGTTGACGGGTTTCTATTTTTTAGAAGCAATAGGGAATTCAGTGTAAATCTGAAACTGTACCCGCAGCTGTATGCTTCAATGCTTTATTGCATTTGCCACTGACAAGGATCGGGAAGGCGCAATAAAGGGGAGTTAGTCAGAAGACCTGCCCGCAACCATAAGCCCGTCAGTGCCGGGAAGAGTACTGAAGTGAATTATGCATAAGCAGCTACTAATCCTAATGGGGTTAATTGTTACTTGTTTTAAAAGCTATGGTATTGACTTGGACACAGTTCTAGTTTTGAATGCCGTACCAATATCTTCGTCACTATTTTTAGAATCAAAGATTTCAAAAGAATTACTCTCGACATGGGATGCATTACCTTCTGATCCACTAGGAACGTGGATGAGAGGAATAGATACCCGAGCAATAAGCCCAGGTTCATCAATTACAATTAATCGAGAAGGGTTACCATCTAACTATTCCCAATTCTTGGTCAATGGACACCTTTTTCAGTCTCCTGATCTTGGCGTTGTTGATGTTAGTCTAATACCTAAATATGGTCAAACATTTTCCCATACACCTGGAGACTTGAGTCCTGTAATTGGATCGGGGCTCGGAGGGTCCATATTTTCAAGCCGTCCGAGTAATATTAATTCGATTCAGTTATCAACTTCAAGTATTGGAAGTTTTGGTATCGGTGGAAGTTGGTCATTTTTTAACCCAAAACCGAATCAAACTGTCTCAATATCAGTTGGACACGATACTTGGACTCATGATTATAAATATTCCAATTATCTCGGGGAAAGACTCAAGAGAATTGGTGCTCAGGGATTGAGATCTGAATTTAGCGTGTCTAGCAGATCCATAAAACCCGAATCAAAGATCTGG
>CAJWXO010000116.1 GCA_913049755.1 uncultured Cryomorphaceae bacterium | reverse complement strand
AACCCCTTGAGAAGTTCCAGTACCCAAAAATTCAATTTTAAGACGATTCATACTGCTAATTTAGACTACCTTTACTGAATGGAAGATATGGTAATGTCTGCGGCGCAAAAATCGCTCCGAGTAAACCTAAATTCTGATATCTATGGTTCATTCGCAGAAATAGGAGCGGGACAAGAAACTGTTCGACAATTTTTTCGAGCGGGAGGTGCGTCAGGAACAATCGCCAAAGCAATGAGTGCTTATGATAAAGATTTCTCTGATGCCATCTATGGTTTAGAAGATGACGGACGCTACGTTACGGAAAGTCGGCTTCGTAAAATGATTCATCATGAGTACGACTTACTCGAAGATAGACTTCAAAGAGAAAAATATCCGAATAAAAGATACTTTGCATTCGCAAACACTGTAGCTACCATAAATTTCACCAAAACGTTTAAAGGTCATGGATGGATTGGTATTCGTTATCAAACGTCAGCAGAAAGACTCCCAAATGAGGTGATTCTTCACGTTAGACTTCATGAAAACGACCCTAAACACCAGCAAGAAACTATTGGAAACATTGGAGTTAACCTGATTTATGGAGCCAATTTCCTTTTTAAGGATCCAAAAAAGTTACTTCACAGTCTTTATGACGGAATCGATAAAACTGCTGTTGAGATTGATTTGATAAATTTTTCTGGACCAGATTTTATTGAAGTTGATAATCGTGTCATGTCCCTACAGTTAATTAAAAACGGCTTCACTGATGCTGTTATTTTTGGACCAGAAGGACAAAACTTATTGCCAGCAGAACTCCTCTATAAAAAAAATGTTTTGGCAATGCGAGGGAGTTTTCGACCTGTGACAAAAGTTAATATGGACATGGTAAAGAAAGGATATAGACAGTTCATAAAGTCAAAAAGAGTGGAAAAAGAAAAGCTCGTTGTTCTTTTTGAAATCACCTTAAATAATCTATTGGCAGATGGTGGCCTAGATGAGCAGGATTTCTTAGATCGAGCCGAAATACTTTGCAGCATTGGTCAAACTGTTCTTATTTCAAATTATCAGGAGTACTATAAACTCGTTGATTATTTCTCAGGTTTTACTAAGAAACGCATCGGTTTAATTATGGGCATTCCGAGTTTACAAGAGATTTTTGAAGAAAAGTATTATCGAGACTTAAATGGAGGAATATTAGAGGCATTTGGGAAAATATTTTCAAAAGACTTGGTTATTTATGCCTACCCATTTAAAAATGAAGGAATGGAAGAAGCGGCCACAATAAAAGACGTTGCTATGCACCCTAGATTTAGGCCTGTTTTTGATTATCTTTTCTATAACCGCAGAATGCGAGATATCGAAGATTACGATCCAGAAATATTAAGCATTTGGAGCAGAGAGATTTTAAATAAAATACGCAATGGACAAGGTGATTGGGAAAAGTCTTTGCCGACGTATGTTGATACAATTATTAAAAAGAAGGGGCTTTTTGGTTATAATTCGAAATCTTAAATACTAGATAGACCCTCTTTGTAAACTCGCAACGCCCTTTCCCTCGCCCATTTATGCTCTACTATTGGTTTCGGGTAATCATGAGAATATAGATCCGGCACCCATTTTTCAACATAAGCCTTGCTGTTATCAAACTTTTCAAATTGACTAGTAGGGTTGAAAATCCTAAAGTAAGGAGCCGCATCGCAACCACTACCACTCGCCCATTGCCATCCTCCAACATTACTAGCAATATCAAAATCTAAGAGTTTCTTTGCAAAGTAGGCTTCTCCCAATCTCCAATCATGAAGAAGATGTTTAGTTAAAAAACTTGCAACTACCATTCTGACTCGATTATGCATAAAACCAGTATTGTTCAACTCTCTCATACCGGCATCTACCATTGGATATCCAGTAAGCCCTTTACACCAGGCTTCAAATTGCTCCTTATTAAAAACCCATTCTATTCTATCATATGCAGGTTTTATTGCTTTCTTAATTGAATGTGGATTATGAAAAAGAACCATCTGATAAAAATCTCTCCAAATCAATTCTGATATGAAAACTTTATTGTTCTCCAGAGCCAATTTAATGAGCGAACGAATTGATATCGTTCCAAACCTTAGGTGAATACCTAGATGTGAAGTTCCATTTTTGATTGCTGGAAAATTTCTGGACTTATCATAATTTTTTATTACTCTAACATCAGGATAACGAGAAGGTATAGCGAAATTAGACTCATTAAAACCCATAGATTTTAATGAAGGAAAAGTATAATCATTAACTCCGGATTTATGCCAAGAAATATTCTCAATCGAGATATTTTCAGACGTGTAATTTGATTCCTTTAATTGATCTAACCATTTTCGGGCGTAAGGAGAATACACGAAATATGGTGTTCCGTCATTTTTCGCTATTTCATTTTTTTCAAATATCACATGATCTTTTGCATCGAAAAAACTTTTCCCACTGTCTATGTATACCTGAGCAATTTCTTTATCTCTTTTTATCGCATACGGTTCATAATCGCGATTCAAATAAATGCCATTAATATCCGGGTGGTTTTTAATTAAAGCCTTATTTACCAATACTGGACATCCATAAAAAACCCATAATGAAGAACCTTTTTTTCGAAGCTCAACATCAATTTTCTTTAACTCATTATGAATAAATGTGACTCTAGGGTCATATTCATCTTCAAGTCTGTCAAGTATATTTTTATCAAAAATAAAAATGCACTGAACATCACTCCCAGAAGATTGAGCAAATTTAAGCGCACTATTATCATCAAGTCGTAAATCACGCCGAAACCAATGCAATACCATAGATTTTTTATTTATAAATACTTAGCGACTTATTAAATAGCAATCACTGACCACCATATTCAACAAAATTCCTTGGCGTTTCATATAATTTAATTTTTAAGGACAATTTAGAATTAAAACATGGCCTTAACCAATCATATATAATCTTAGAAATATTCTCTGCACTTGGGTTCAAGTCCTTAAATATAGGGACGTCTAAATTTAAGTTCTTGTGATCTAATCTACTTTCCACATTTAATTTAATAATATCTGACAACTCTTTCATGTCAAATACGTATCCGGTGTGCGGATCAATATCACCCGTTAGGCTGACGATTAGTTCATAATTATGCCCATGAAAATTAGAATTATTACAGGGCCCAAAATATTCTTCATTCTTTTCGTCAGTCCAATTTGCGACATTGAGACGGTGTGCTGCATTAAAATGAGCATGGCGACTAACTGTAGCTTTCATAATGAAAAATAATTTAAATATTCATTTAATATAATCTTAAACCATTCGGTATAACGTTCAGGAAATTTTTTTATATCCAAAGAAAGTTCCTTCATAGGAACCCAACAGACTGCTTCAACTTCTTCTTTGTTAAACGAAAAGTCATTATCATCGATAAACCCTGTTAAAACATGATCTAATTCATGCTCAATTAGACCATTATTAAATTCTGCCCTATATGTGAAAGAAAATGACTTCTCCAAATTGAGATCGAGGTCAATTGAAATCCCTAATTCCTCACTTAGCCTTCTATTGGCAGCTTCGACTAACCCTTCGCCCTTTCTTGGATGTGAGCAACATGAATTTGTCCATAAATGAGGACTGTGGTATTTCGAAGATGCTCTCCGTTGAAGAAGTGTCTCACCATTTGAGTTAAATAGAAAAACTGAGAAAGCACGATGAAGTACACCTTTTT
>CAJWXO010000115.1 GCA_913049755.1 uncultured Cryomorphaceae bacterium | reverse complement strand
TTATGTGAAGTCATCGATTACATCACAACGTGTCATGTCTCTTAAAAAACTTCATGTAATTCATAAAGGAGTAGATATTTCTTGGTTTAATCCAGTTAAACGAATAATCTATGATTTTCAAAAATCTAATCAAAATTGTAAAATAATAACTTGCGTTGCACATCTGAGGCCTATCAAAGGAATAGATTTCCTAATACAAGCGGCTAAGATTTTAAGCGCAGACAAGGACTTACATTTTGTATTTATTGGCAGAGGTACAGATGATGATAATTTTCATAGAAAATTATCGAAACTACCCAATTATGAACGTCTTCACGGCTTTGGTGAGGTTGATGATATTCGTCCTCATATAAAAGCATGTGATATATATGTTCAGCCTTCCATTTCAGAAGGTTTGGCTAAAACAGTAATTGAGGCAATGGCTTACTCAAAACCAATTATCGTAACTCGTTGTGGAGGGCCTGAAGAGCTTATTCATGATGGGATATCTGGTAAGGTTGTGCCAATAAAAAATGCTGAAGCTTTAGCCAATGCTATTATTGACTTTAACAATGATATGGACATAGCCAATCGCCTTGGTCAATCTGCGAAAAGTTATTTACTGAAAGAGCTTACTATTGATGTGACAGTAGATAAAACATTAAAAGTCTATAAAACCCTTTTAATCAATTAGAGAAGAAATATTTAGGAGTTAATCGATTCGTTCTTATATAAATTCTCGTTTAAAAAGTTAGCCTTGACTAACTTTTATTATATTTGTAAAAAAAACATGAATTCAAGACTTCTTTTTTTGATTTTAATGCTTTCGGCTAAATCTTTGTTTGGTCAAAGCGTCACGGTGAAGGGAATTGTCAGGGTGGATAGTAGAACTCAAGAATTAGTGTCTATTTCTATTTCTAAAATTTCTGAATTATCTGAGGAAATCAATAATTCTTTGGAGGTGCTTTCAAAATCTGATGGTTCGTTTTATTTCTCTGAAATCCAGCAAGGGGATTATAACATAATGGCATCTTTTTTAGGTTTTAAAAGCGAAACAAAAAGTATTACCGTGAATCATGATGACTCGAAAATATTTGTTGATTTTAATTTAACGAATAGTCTAAACTATTTAAATGAGGTTGTCGTAACAGGAACAAAAACCTATAAGAGAAGAACGAATTCCCCCGTAATAGTTAATGTTATAAATAGCCAAGATCTTGATGATTTTCAGTCATGCACACTGTCTGACGGTTTGAAATTTCAACCTGGATTAAGGGTTGAAACAAATTGTCAGACATGTAATTATACTCAACTAAGGTTAAATGGATTAGGCGGAGGGTATTCACAGATTTTGATAAATGGGCGTCCTATTTTTGGTCCTTTAATGGGTATGTATGGTCTAGAACAATTGCCGAAAAGCATGATTGATCGTATTGAAGTTGTGAGGGGTGGTGGTTCATCATTATATGGTTCGAGTGCTATAGGAGGCACTGTGAATGTGATCACCAAACTGCCCAAAAGTAATAGCTATAGTTTGAATTCTTTTTTTCAGAATATTAATGGAAAGGCGAATGATATTGTTCTTAATGGAGATGTTTCTGTCGTGTCAGAAAATAATAACTCTGGGATGTCATTTTTTTTTAATAACAGAACAAGAGAAATTTACGATCATAATGATGATGGTTTTTCGGAAATACCAAAACTGGAGAATGTATCATTTGGAACGAACTTTTTTTTCTTGCCGACGAAGAATCAAAAGTTAGAATTTAATTTGAGTAATTTGAATGAATATAGATATGGAGGGGAAATGGTCAATAAACCTGCATATTTAACTCAGCAATCAGAAGAAAGAAAACATAAAGTATGGATGAGCACTATAGATCATCAGATAAATTTTAATGATGATAATTCTTCATTTATTACATATGCCGCATGGCAAAACACCAACCGAAATCATTACACCGGTATCTATCCTGAGGATAGTTTAGATGCTCAAATTCATCTTGAAAGCCCTCCATATGGCACATCAAAAACAACAACATTTCAAACGGGGTTTCAACTGAATCATAGAGTGAAAAAATTCTTAAAAGGCTCAAATACATTCACCGTTGGCGGGGAGTACTTAGTGGATGATGTTTTTGATGAAATCCCCTCTTATCAATATATGATTGATCAAATAAGTATCGATTTAGGAGCTTTTCTACAAAGTGATTGGGAGTTGTCAAATTCATGGAACCTTCTTTCTGGGATCAGAATAGATAATCACAATATGGTTGATGAGTTGATATTAAGTCCACGATTTTCAATTCTTTATAAGCATCTTTTGAACACTCAATTCAGATTAAATTATGGATCTGGTTTTAGAGCTCCTCAGTCATTTGATACAGATTTACATATGGCATTCGCTGCAGGAGGAGTGTCACGCATTATGCTATCTCCTAATCTAAGGCCGGAGAAGTCTCAGAGTATTAGTGCCTCGTTGAATTATGATAAACCTAGTGAGCATTTTATTTCGGGCTTTACACTAGAGGGTTTTTATACTAGATTAGATGAAGCTTTTTATCTTCAACCTGTTGGAAATGACAGTTTCGGAGAGCTTTTCGAAAAACAAAATGGGCAGGGCGCAACAGTTCAGGGAGCTACCTTAGAGTTTCGGGTTAATTATGACAAGAAAATCCAACTAGAATCTGGATTGACCATTCAAACAAGCATGTTTGATGAAAGAGTTCAATATATCCAAGATTTAGAGGGCATACGAGAATTTATAAGAACGCCTGCAAATTATGGTTTTGCAACATTGTCTATATTTCCCAATAATAAATTTAGGTCGAATATAAATTATATCTATACGGGTAAGATGTTTGTTCCCCATTTTTCCGGTTCAGATAATCAACTAATCGATGAAATATTTGAATCACCATCATTTTCAGAGGTTAGCTTTAAAACAAGTTATAAAATCGAATTAAATAATTCAAAATCAGCTATTGAGTTCTACTTTGGAATTAAGAATATTTTCAATTCATACCAAAGCAATTTTGATATCGGAAAAAATAGAGATAGTAATTTTATTTTTGGACCTTCACTGCCAAGAACATTTTATATCGGAATTCAGTTACTTAATAACCAAGTCTGATCTCTCATGAAACCTTAAATATTTCTTTCAATGTCTTCCATTGCCGATATTCCCGCTGAATTCAAGATAAGTCCATACAA
This sequence comes from uncultured Cryomorphaceae bacterium, assembly GCA_913049755.1. The sequence continues at coordinate 535 of CAJWXO010000115.1, read as the reverse complement.
GTCCGATAAATTTCTGATTAACGGAGTTTTGAGAAAGTGGGAAGGAAAAACATCAGATGTTTTTTCCTCAATACCCTCTAAAAACAAGGAAGGGAAGATAAATCCAACATTTTTAGGTTCTGTTCCTGATATTGATTCCAATGTTGCTGTCGAAGCCGTAAAGGCGGCTCAAAAAGCATATGATAGAGGTAAGGGCGTTTGGCCAACCATGAAGGTTTCACAAAGGATAAAGTGCATGGAGATTTTCGTTGAAAAAATGAAAATTTATCGAGATGAAGTCGCACTACTCTTAATGTGGGAAATTTGTAAGAATAAATCTGATTCTTACAAAGAGTTTGATCGAACAATTGATTATATCAATGACACTATTGAGGCATATAAAAAATTAGATCGCAAAGGCGCAAATTTTCAACATGACTCCGGAGTACTGGCTCATATCAGAAGGGGGCCACTTGGGGTTGTATTATGTTTAGGTCCATACAATTATCCCCTGAATGAAACATTTTCATTATTGATTCCTGCTATAATAATGGGT
>CAJWXO010000114.1 GCA_913049755.1 uncultured Cryomorphaceae bacterium | reverse complement strand
GAATATATGTTTGAGGCTAATTCATGTGGCGTGCTTAGCGCCATACATGAACAATCTCCAGATATAAATCAAGGGGTTGATAAAGTAAGCGAACAAGATCAAGGTGCCGGTGACCAAGGAATAATGTTTGGATATGCAACAGATGAGACGGCAAATTACATGCCTTTAGCTCTGGAAATTAGTCATATGTTACTTCAAGAATTAGCAAAAATTAGACATGAAGGAAAATTTATGCCTTACTTACGTCCCGACTCAAAAAGTCAAGTAACTATAAAGTATAACGACAATCACCAGCCTGAGGGAATTGATACAATTGTTATATCAACTCAACATGATGAATTTGACTCAGAATTGGATATGCAGAAAAAAATTGCAGATGATATTCAGGAATATTTAATACCTCTGGTCAAAAAGAGATTACCTCAAAAAATTCAAGAGCTTTTCGATCAAAATATTAATTATTTAATTAATCCAACTGGTAAATTTGTTATTGGCGGCCCCCATGGAGATACTGGATTGACTGGAAGGAAAATCATCGTTGATACCTATGGAGGAAAAGGAGCCCACGGAGGTGGTGCATTTTCTGGAAAAGACCCTTCTAAAGTTGACAGATCAGCAGCATATGCTGCACGGTATGTCGCAAAAAACATTGTCGCTGCTGGAGTTGCTAAGCAAGTCCTAGTTCAATTAGCCTATGCTATTGGTGTAGCTGAACCTGTCGGTTTCTATCTCAATACTTACGGGACAGCTTCTGTTATTGGAAATGGTGGAGAAATATTAAGTGATGGAGATATTTCCTTTAAACTCAAGCCACTCTTTGATCTGCGGCCATTTTCCATTGAATCTAAGTTTGGCCTTAGGGAGCCTATTTATTCTGAAACTGCAGCCTATGGGCATATGGGAAGAAAAAACGAGATTGTCACAAAAACATTTAAACGACCAAGTGAGAGCGGGATGGATGTAATAACTAAAGAAGTGGAATTGTTTACCTGGGAAAAACTGGATGCCGTATCAGAGATAAAGTCTGTTTTTAACTTCAAGTAAAAACTAAACAAAATAAAAAAAGGGAGCTCTAAATACTCCCTTTTTCGATCTATCTCATATTATCAATATCTATAAGTCTCAGGCTTAAATGGCCCTTTGACTTTTACACCAATATAATCTGCCTGCTCTTCGGATAGAACATCCAGCTCTGCTCCCACAGATTCAAGATGCAGTTCAGCCACCTTTTCATCCAAATGCTTAGGCAAAGTAAATACTTCATTAGAATACTTCCCCGGATTCATATATAATTCCATTTGAGCCAATACTTGATTAGTAAATGAGTTTGACATCACAAAACTTGGATGCCCTGTAGCACATCCAAGATTAACTAATCGACCTTCAGCCAAAACTATAATCTCTTTGTCCTCAATTGTATACATATCAACCTGAGGCTTTATCTCCAATTTTGAGTCTCCATAATTGGAATTCAACCAAGCCATATCAATCTCATTATCAAAATGGCCAATGTTACATACAATCGCCTTATCTCTTAACGCTAAAAAGTGGCGGTCAACAATAATGTTTTTATTTCCAGTAGTTGTAATGACGATATTCGCCATTCCTATGACATTATCTATTTTGCGAACCTCAAATCCATCCATAACAGCTTGAAGCGCACATATTGGGTCAACCTCAGAAACAATGACTCGTGCGCCTGAAGCCTGAAAAGATGCTGCCGTACCTTTTCCAACATCTCCATAGCCGGCACAAACAACAACTTTTCCGGCTATCATTAAATCTGTAGCTCGTCGTATTGCATCAACAGCAGACTCACGACAACCATATTTATTATCAAACTTTGACTTAGTAACAGAGTCATTTACATTGATTGCAGGCATCGGGAGTGTTCCTTTAATCATGCGCTCAAAGAGGCGATGGACGCCTGTGGTTGTTTCTTCAGAAAGACCTCCAATCCCCTCTACTAAATGAGGGTATCGATCCAAAACCATATTTGTTAAATCACCACCATCATCCAATATCATGTTCAATGGTTTCCTGTCCTCTCCAAAAAATAATGTTTGTTCTATACACCAATCAAACTCCTCTTCATTTAAACCTTTCCAAGCATAAACTTGAACGCCTGATTCAGCTATAGCTGCTGCTGCATGATCTTGAGTCGAAAAAATATTACAGGAAGACCAAGTCACCTCGGCCCCTAAGTCCACTAATGTTTCTATCAGTACCGCAGTCTGTATGGTCATATGCAGGCATCCGGCAATTCGAGCGCCCTGGAGGGGCTTACTCTGTCCATATTCTTCTCTTAATGCCATGAGGCCTGGCATCTCTGCCTCAGCCAAGTGTATCTCACTTCGCCCCCAGGGCGCTAAAGAGATATCTTTCACTTTATTCTTTATGAAGTTGTTTTTTGGTGAGTTTTCCATCAATTTTGCTTTGAATTATGATTAGAGAAAGCAAAATTAAGCATATCATGTCCGCCGAAGTGAATAAACTTGGACTTTTTGGCTTGAATATCGTTTTTATCCCGATAAACCAAAATAAAAATGTTTCAATTAAAGTTCTTTCACCCGAAGATCTTGAAAGGTTCGTGAAGTTCAAAAGTAAAAAGAAAAAAACAGAATTTCTATCTGCAAGGGTTGCTTTAGGTATGATTGATCATAACCTTTCTAAAGAAATTTCATATAAGGGTAAACGCCCTAAGCTTAAGTCTAATTCTGGTGAAGTAAGCCTGAGTCATAGTCAAAAATTTGCAGCAGCAGCTTGGCACCCGAGTCTCCCAGTAGGCATTGATGTGGAAAGTGAGAGAACACAGCTTAAGAATATCTCAACAAAATTTCTTTCTAATAAAGAAGTCAATAAAATTCAGCTATCAAAAAATCCAGACCTATCAAGAAGAATTGCATGGGGAGCAAAGGAATCTGTTTATAAAGCGGCACATCAAAAAGGGCTATCACTTTCAAAAGATATCATGCTCAATTTTATTGCTGAATTCAAAAGCGGAAAGGGAAACGCCACCATTTCTGATGGTCGAAAATATAGTGTTGGATGGAACTTGATTGAAACCGCAGATGAAACAACAGAGGCATTAGTTTGGGCAGTAGAGCATCCGAAAACCTTGAAAATTGTTTTAACCGGCCCAGAATCTTCCGGGAAAACAACTCTTTGCAAATCCCTTAGTGTTCATTTCAATGCGAAGCATATCGGTGAATATGCGCGAGAGTATCTAAAAAATAAAAAAGGGAAATATGATTTGAATGATATCATTCGTATCAACGAAATCCAAACAGAAAATCACAAAAATATTATTGAACCAATGGTATTTTTCGATACAGACGCGATAACATTGATTATTTGGGCAAAGGATAAATTCAATAAATCTATTGATGATTTTGAAATTAATTTAAGGGATAATTTGCCACATCTTTATTTATTATGTCGTTCTGATTTACCATGGGTATATGACCCCCAAAGAGAAAACCCTGATGACCTTAATCGTATTTTTCGTTTACATGAACAAGCCTTAAAATCAATGAAAATCCCATTTAAATACATTGAAGGAAAAGGTGAGGCACGTCTTAGAAATGCAATACTTGCAATTGAAAATCAAATGTTTTGATTTACCTTTGTCCTCAATAAACACAGGGGTGCCTTTTAGGCTGAGATTTATACCCTAGGAACCTGAGCAGATAATGCTGCTAAGGGAGTGAGGACATTAAGCGTCCTGTCGCAAAAGCGCCATCTGTGTATCATTTTTAATATTAGATGCGCTATGAAAAAACCAATTTTATTTATTTTATTTATTTCCATTGCGACAATTTCACAAGGGCAAGAAATTGATACAGTATTCAAAAAAATCACTTTATCCGATGTTAACTTATTAGAAATGAGAGCATCCGAAAGAACTCCGATGAC
>CAJWXO010000113.1 GCA_913049755.1 uncultured Cryomorphaceae bacterium | reverse complement strand
TTGATTCGATAATGAAATTAGGAATGGGCCACCCAATGGGACCACTTCAATTAGCAGATTTTATTGGGCTTGATGTTTGCCTAAGCATATTAAATGTGATGCATCAAGGATATGGTAATCCAAAGTATTCTCCGAACCCTGTACTTATAAATCTTGTAACATCAGGGGATCTAGGAGTTAAGTCAGGAAAAGGATTCTACGACTACTCCAACGGGATCAAAAACCCAACTGTCGCCTATAAAGCTTAATTAATAAATTTATTTTTAAAATGAAACAATTTTCTTCAATAATCCTATTACTATTTATTCCTATTTCTATTTTTGGACAAGTTGACTTAATTAATAAAGTTGAAAATAATGGGGGATCAAATGTGAAACAATTCGAATTCACTACGATTTACGATATTGAAGCAACATCAGTTAAAAATCAAGGTCGCTCGGGTACATGTTGGAGTTATTCAGCAACAGCTTTTTTAGAATCTGAACTGATACGCTTAGGTAAGCCTAACATAGATTTGTCTGAGATGTATACTGTAAGAAAAGTTTACCAGGATAAAGCAGAAAAGTACATTCGTCTTCATGGCCACTTAAATTTTGCACAAGGGGGTGCGGAACCAGATATATTTTATGTCATCAAGAAATATGGAGCTGTCCCGCAAGATGCCTACCCTGGTTTAAATTATGGCTCTAAAGGAAATGACCACAGTGAACTTGAATCATCTTTAAAAGGAATACTAGACGCTGTTAAGGATAAAAATAATGGAAAAATATCAACTGCTTGGAGGACTGGGTTCGATGGTGTCTTGGATGCGTATTTAGGAGATGAGCCAAATGAGTTTTCTTTCAATGGGAAAATTTATACGCCACGTCTTTTTGCTGATGATTATCTTGGTATAGATTCTGACGATTATGTTCAACTCACATCTTTTAACCATCATCCTTTCTATTCTTGGTTCTCTATCGAAGTCCCTGACAACTGGTCCTGGGCAATGTCTTATAATGTTCCTTTAGATCAAATGATGACCTCTATTGACCATGCCTTGGAAAACGGATTCACCTTAGCATGGGCAACTGATGTTTCTGAACGGGGCTTTTCCCTTAAAAATGGTGTAGCTGTTTTGCCAGCAAAGGCATGGAGCGATATGTCAGACAAGGAAAGATCTGAGGCTTTTTCGGCCCCTCATGAAGAAATGACTGTAAATCAGGAAATTAGACAATTAGGTTTTGACAATTATCAAACTCAGGATGATCATGGTATGCAAATTGTAGGAAAAGTCAAGGATCAAAAAGGTAGCATATACTACATTGTAAAGAACTCTTGGGGAGACCGTGAAAATCCCTATCGCAGAGGATATATATACGCCTCAGAAGCATTCGTGAAGTATAAGACAATATCAATTATGTTACATAAAGATGGTCTTTCTAAAAGACTAAAAAAAGCAACTAGTTCTGCTAAATGGTAGGATGCTCTACATCCTTTCCGGTGCCTGTATCCCTAAAAGATTGAGCCCAGAATTAAGCACGTTAGCAACTTCTTTACACAAGTCCACACGAAATGATATAATTGAGGATGTATCTGCACTCAAGACCGAATGCTGTTGGTAAAATCTATTAAAACCTTTTGCCAATTCATACAGGTGTGCAGCTATAATACTCGGGTTTAAGCCTGCTGCTGCTGCTTGAATATTTTCAGGGAATTTGGAAATTAATATGATGAGATCCCTCTCTTTTTCTGTCAATTCAAACTGGTCCCAATTATAGTCTACTTGACTCCCCTTTTTATTAATTAAAGAGGATATTCGAGCGTGTGTATACTGCAAAAAAGGCCCAGTATTTCCGTTAAAATCAATTGATTCTTCCGGATTGAAGACCATTTTCTTTTTAGGGTCAACCTTTAAAATGAAGTACTTTAAAGCCCCATGCCCAAGTATCTTATTGAGCATTTCACTTTCTGAATTATTAAAGGATTTAGCTTTACCAAGTCCGATAGACATTTGTTTGGCAGCTAGCTCCATTTCATCCATTAAGTCGTCAGCATCAACAACTTTACCCTCTCTAGATTTCATCTTTCCGGTAGGAAGTTCAACCATACCGTAAGATAAATTTCTCAATTTTCTTGCCCAGCTGTAACCTAATTTCTCGAGAATTAAAAACAATACCCTAAAATGATAGTCTTGCTCATTTCCTACTACATATGTCAATGAATCAATTTTAAAATCTTTAAATCGTTGAATCGCAGTTCCTATATCCTGTGTAATATAAACAGATGACCCGTCCTTTCTTAGTACAATTTTTTCATCTAGCCCTTCAGATTTTAAATCAATCCAAACTGAATTATCAGGTTTTTTGTAAAAGACACCACTTTCAAGACCTTCTTTAATGTCTTTTTTACCCAGAATGTAAGTTTCGGATTCGTAATAATTCTTATCGAATACAATACCTAAACGTTCATATGTTTTTTCAAAACCCGAATAGACCCAAGTATTCATTTTACTCCAGAGCTCAACTACCTCTGTATCTCCTGACTCCCAATCTAAAAGCATTTTCTGAACTTCTAAAATACAAGGCACGGTTTTTTTTGCTTCTTCTTGATCTGTGCCATTTGAAACACTTTCATTTATTTGTCTCTTGTATTCCTTATCGAATAATACATAATACTTTCCTACTAAATGATCTCCTTTTAAACCAGTACTATTAGGAGTCTCCCCGTCCCCAAATTTTTTCCATGCCCACATGCTTTTACAAATATGAACCCCTCTGTCATTAATTATTTGCACTTGAATAACATTCCTTCCCGATGCTTTAAGAATTCTTGAAATAGAGTCACCTAAAAGAATATTTCTCATATGACCCAAATGCAAAGGTTTATTCGTGTTTGGAGATGAGTATTCGATCATCGCAGATGGCAATGAAGAATTCGACTTTTTCGAACCAAATTCATTCGTTCTTTTAATTTTCTCAAATATTTTAGCAATCACCTCATCTGTTAGGGTCAAATTAAGAAAGCCTTTTACAACATTGTAATTCTTAACCTCTCGAGACCTTTCTAGTAGATTAGACCCAATTAAATTACCTGTAGCTTCTGGAGAAAGCTTACTGACTTTTAAAAATGGAAATACAACTAAGGTAATATCTCCCTCAAATTCTTTCCTAGTTTCTTGAAGGTCAACAAATAAATCATGATCCCCAAAAAGCTCTTTCAAAAGAGCCGATATAACTGACTTGAGTGATAATGTAGTGTCAATCATTTACTTATTCTTTTATTCAAACAATTAATAGTTTCATGTAATAATTGACCTGCTACTTCACCCATAGGCTCTCCTTTGGTATCGAGGGAAGGATTTATTTCTGTGAATTCAATACATTTTACTTTAGAATGACTTGCGAGGGCTTTTAAAAGCTCCAAAGCTTCTTGCTTAGAAAGGCCATTGTTAACCGGAGTGCCAGTTCCATTAGAAACTGAAGGATCCATACTATCAACATCAAATGACACGTAAATCACATCACATTGATCAAGTTGCAACCCAATATCTTTTACGATTCGATCAACTCCTTTGGCTCTAAGATCGTTGACTGTATGAACTCCCATTCCATATTTATGAATCAAAAAACTTTCTGCATCTTCAACACTTCTGAGTCCAACGTAAACAATATCACTTGGATTAACTCTTCTTTCATCACCTGATAGCTTACTCCATAAATCAATAATTTTATCACTAGGTTCATTTATCGCATTATCAATATTATTTTCCTTTATTGCTGTAGCTACAGCCATTCCATGAACATTTCCAGAAGGAGTTGTAAAAGGAGAATGAAGATCTGCGTGGGCATCTATCCAAACTAAACCAATTCTAGAATTCATATAGGATTTCTTCAGACCACTTATTGTCCCTCCAGCATTAGAGTGATCACCACTTATTACGACAGGGAATTTA
>CAJWXO010000112.1 GCA_913049755.1 uncultured Cryomorphaceae bacterium | reverse complement strand
AAATTGGGGTTATTCAACCGACTATATATCAATCCTGGTTTTTCGTCTTTGTTTGCTTCGGTTTTCCCATACGCAAGGGCAAAAAAACGCTTTCCTGCTTCAGCTGTAGGGAAAACAAATGTTGATGTTTGATAAATTGGACATTTAACAGCATTTTCACTCCATTCCGGCACATATCCATGTGTCATCATTAGCGATTCCGGCTTCATTTTCTTCATTAGTTGAGATATTTCAAGGATTGTGATGTGAATCTATTGCGAAAAGAATGAAAATAACCACTTCTTTATTTTAAGTAACTCTTTCGGGAAAACCATTTTTTATAATCATCATGCCCTTATCTTGCAGACATGTCTTCTACAAATTTTAGAGCCCCTCGTTTTGCTCCAAGAAAAGGTCAACCTTTTTATCAAGAATTAACCCACCGGGTTAATACATATTTTCAAACCGAGGGATTATCAAAAAAAGGTAATGCAGGATTGTATATTAAGACTGCAATTCTTGTAGTTGGTATTATTTCCGCATACTTGGTCTTAATAATCTTTCAACCAGCATTTTCGAGCGCATGGGGCCTATGGATTTTAATGGGAATTCTAATCAGCGGGATTGGTTTTAATACCATGCATGATGGAGCTCATGGAAGTTTTTCAAAGCATAATTGGCTCAATGAAATGGCTGCTCACACAGTAAATTTTTTGGGTGCAAGCGTTTTGATGTGGAAGACTAAACACAATACTGTTCATCATACGTTTACAAATATCGAAGGGGTCGATGATGATATTGAGGCAGGGGCATTATTGCGTATGGCTCCTGGACAAAAACGACTTTGGGTTCACAAGTTTCAGCATCTATATTTTAGTGCTTTATATGCTTTGCTTTATATGTATTGGGTTCTCTACACGGATTACAAAAAATATTTTTCTAAGAAGATTGGTCAAGTGCCCCTAAAGCCTCTTACTCGGTTTCAACATATTTCTTTCTGGGCATGGAAGGCTCTGCATCTAGGTTTATTTGTTGGATTGCCAATGTATACTCTTGGATTTTTTCATTGGTTGATAGGTTTCTTCATCATGTCAGCAGTCGCTGGCTTTGTGCTTTCTATTGTGTTTCAACTAGCTCATGTAGTTGACAAAACAGATTTTGTGAGTACATCAAAAAATGAAACTCTTGAGACTGAAGACGAATGGGCCATTCATCAAATGAAGACTACAGCAAATTTTGCGATGAGTAATAAGTTTTTGACCTGGTTTCTAGGAGGCTTAAATTATCAAGTGGAGCATCATTTATTTCCCCGGATTTCGCATGTTCATTACCCTGATATTTCCAAAATCGTAAAAGACACATGTGAAGAATTTAACATCACTTACAATGAATTCAAGACTTTTGCTAGTGCATATCGTTCACACGTAGTTCATTTAAAGCAAATGGGGATTGCTTAAATTCCGATTCTAATTGGAAATATTGAGGCTAACTCCATTATATCCCACTCTATAGTTATATAGTCCCCAGCTTGTAGGTCCATCTAAAGCCTGGCCATCAAACAATAAGAATTCTTGATCATCACAAGGACATTGGGCATATAAATTGTCTTTTAAGACCAGTGTTCCACAATTTTCTTCTACGTGATTTGGGCAACACAAATCATAAACACCAAAGTCATTGGCATCACCAAAATTTGTTCGTCGATATATCGCTATGCCGCGGTATCCCCATTCAGGGATAAAAATTGAACCTCCAACAAATTGCAGCGGGTATGAGCTAGGAGTGTTAAGGTACAGATTTTCATTTACTTGCGTGATCGGAACAGGGTGGTTATTGCTCACGCCAGAACAGGAAAAAATGATAGATGCTACGCCAATAATGAACAAGTAGTTTTTCATATAAAACTCTCCAATATTAAGGAAATAATACTTAAAAGCTAAATGACGGTAATTATTAGTTATTTTCGTGTCTTCGATTTACCTAAATCATAACTAAACGCTCAACACATGCGAATTCGATTTGGAGCTTTTCTCATAGCTATAGCATTTGTCTTTAATGCCACGGCCCAATCAAGACCAGGATCTCTGAGGGGTGTTGTAAAAGATAAAAAATCTGGTGATGAACAATATCAGGCAGTAATCAAAGTTCTTTCTGGGAGTTATGAAATCTCCAAGGGGCTTACGGATTTTGACGGTCGGTATAATATAAATCCAATCACTCCAGGGACATACTCTGTAACATGTGAGGCATTTGGATATAATAAAGTCACTTTTAACGGTGTAGAAATTGTTGGTGGTCGTCCAATTGTAATTGACTTTTCTTTGGCTTCCTCCGATGTGGTTTTGGGTGAAGTAGATGTTGTTGCTGATTATGAAGCGCCACTTATTGAAAAGGGAAAGACTTCCTTTACCATGGGTGCGGCAGCTATTAGGAACTTAGCATCACGTGGTGTTAGTGGAGTATTATCTCTCTCATCAGGTGTTGTGACAGATGAAGGTTCGGGCGCTAATTACTTTAGGGGAGGCCGAAGTGATGCAAACGTTGTTTTTATTGATGGTGTAAAAGTTAGGGGAGATATCAATATTCCGCGAGAAGCCATCGCTCAAACAGAGGTTATCACTGGTGGTATTCCTGCAAATTATGGTGATGTCACTGGTGGTGTCATTTCTACAACAACAAGAGGTCCGTCGCCAAGATTTTTTGGAACTACAGAATATGTAACCTCGTCTTTATTTGACCCTTACAATTATAATCTTGGGGGTTTAACAATTGGTGGTCCCTTATTATTTAACAAAGAGAAAAATGCTCCTTTAGTCGGGTACTTGTTTTCTGCAGAATTTCAACACAATGGAGACAGTCGACCATATGCATCAAGAACTCCCGTTTACAAGGTAAAAGATGATGTTCTCAGTGGTCTAGAATTAAATCCACTAGTTCCAACCGCTGCAGGCTTGGGGACTATACGTGCCGCTGAATTGTTGACGTCTAGTGATTTTGAGACGATAGATAGTCGCTTGAATGTTGCTCGCAATAACATACGTGCTACGGGCAACATAAATATCAAAACAAGTAACAGAACCAATTTGGTGATTGGCGGAAGGTTCAATCAACGTTTTGGAAGAAATTCAAGTTTTTCAAATTCACTAATGAATTATAATAATAATTCTACTTATAATAATCGAGATTTCTCCACGTATGCCCGATTTACGCAGCAATTTGGTGGGATGGGAGCAGATAGTGAGTCTCTTATTAAAAATGCATATTATACAATTCAAGTAGACTACACATTAAACTCAAATCGAACATGGGACGATCGCCACCGTGATAATGTTTTTCAATATGGTCATGTTGGTAAATTTGAAACTCAGAGGCGATCCCTTTATGGTTATGGGCAAGATGAGAAAACAGGGGTCGCTGGATTTAGGAAATTGCTCGATTTAGACACGAATGTGGTCTTTACTCCAAGTTCGTATAATCCAGTTTTAGCCAATTATACTTCTTCTTATTATGATATGGTATCTAATGGCCAGATTGCAAATCAGATTGATAATCTTACTAATATTCAACAAGGAGGAGGCCTATTAAATGGTCAGGCTCCTTACAGTGTTTATAGTTTGTTTGGGAATGTTGGAGCAGTTCAAGCAAGTTTAGGTTACAACCAAGCAGAGCAATTTAGAATCACCGCATCAACAAATTTTGATATTGGATCGCACTCATTAATTGCCGGATTAGAGTATGAACAGAGGTTCGATAGGAGTTTTGGAGTTGCAGGCAGAAGTCTATGGACTTTAATGCGCAATCTGCAGAATGATCATATGAAAGAATTAGATCTTGATAATCCTCTACTTGTCTATAGAGACGGAGTTTTCCAGGATACTATTAATTACAATAGAGCATTGGACTTAAATAAGCCAAGAACTTTTGATAGAAATTTGAGAGATGCTCTTGGTTTAGAT
>CAJWXO010000111.1 GCA_913049755.1 uncultured Cryomorphaceae bacterium | reverse complement strand
TACTTCTTCTTCAAATGAGAATACCGGTAACTCGTTATTTTTTAAAATATCCGTTACCGCTTCTATTGACATTCTATCTTCAGAGCTTTTTATTTTTGAAGAAGCATCAGAGCAAGAATAGCAGACTGAGACTGCAATAATTATAAAAATCGTATGTTTCATATAGATAGTATCGTTTGAATTTAACGTTTTTTTATTTCAGAAACCTCTTCCCTTAATGTTTCTACAGTTCTTTTTAACTGAAGTACTTGAGCTAAAGCCCCTAGACCAAAAATAAATCCGATAATTCCTAAAGCCTGCATATTATTTCATTCTTATTTATGGGACTGCGAATGTACTAATCAATTAGCCCTCTCCCAATCTTTTTAACTTTACCCTCCAAAATCATATCCTGAACAAGTGAGTCCAATAAACCATTTATAAATCCAGGAGACTTTTCTGTAGAATACTGCTTTGCCAACTCAATAGCTTCGTTAATCGTTACTTTAACCGGAACCTCGGTAGCATATTGGACCTCGATTATAGATTGTTCAATAATACATCTATCAACAGGTGCTAGTCTTTCATAATCCCATTTTTCAGATTTAGACCGAACCTTACTCATTAGTTCGTCATGGGATGTTACGCATTTTATAAAAATCATTTCTGCAAATGTCTCATCATCATCATCCTTAAATAAATTAACTAGCAGTGGCTTTCCTCTTTTAGCATTCTGTAAGGTTTGAACAGCCATCATTTGTGCTGCATCAAGATCGTCAGACCAATGCATACTTAGATCTTCATAATGAGATTGGATAGATTCATTATTTGCAATTGCATCACGATAAAATCTTTTAAACCAGAGAATACTCTCTTGTTCATCAGGTGTCTCCGAAGAATTAAACCACTCCGAATCCATTTCAGTTACCCAAAAGGAAAAAAAAGCTCCACGAATCATGTCAATATCATCTCCCCAATTAATATTTTTTTTATCCCAAATATTAAAAACACTCTTATCAGAAGATAAAGCGTGCATGAAGGGCATTGCCAGCAATGCTCGAATTCTAGATTCTCTATTAGGATTGGGTATTTTCTTTTGTTTTTCTATTTCTAAACGTTCTTCTAAAAAACGATGAAAATGCCAAAACATTTTCAACTCATAAAGATATAGTGTGTAAATATTTTGAATACTCTTATTAAGATCTGACAATCCATTTTTTATATCTCTGGGTTCGCCTTGATAAAAAGCGAATAGAGCCTGCATCACTTTGATGCGGATATGACGTCGAGTAAGCATAGAACGATATTAAGCCGCAAAAGTACGATCAATTTTACTTTAAAACCGATTAGTATCACTATCAAAAATTAACTCCTCATTCGTTTTTGGATGGTGAAAAGCTAAATGACTGGCATGAAGGGCTACACCTTCGTTATCCCAAGCATTTCCACCGTAAAAAACATCACCTAAAATCGGATAGCCCCTATGACTCGCCTGAGCTCTAATTTGATGATAACGCCCTGTAAATAGTTCAACTTCTGCAGAATTATTATCCATACGGACACCTCTTAAAGATGCCCTTTTTCCTTCATCTTTTGAAACAATTATACTTTTGAAATTTAGATGATCTTTTTTTAAAAAATCTTCCCAATTCCATGTTCCTTCGGGCAATTCGGCATGACTCTTTAACTTATATCTCTTTTTGACTGTTCTCGATTCAAATTGCCTCATTAAATGAGTACAAGAATACTTTTTTCGAGCTAAAACAACGAGACCACTTGTAGGACGATCCAGTCGATGCACAGCCCAAGTAATTCCGCCAAATTCATTTTCTGCCCAATCTTGTAAGTTTGGATTACCGAACTTATCCGGTTCAACCATTAGCATAGCAGGCTTTGAAACAACTGCTATAGCTGCATCTAAGTAAAGAACTTCGGGATCCATTTGGATTGCATTACTGCCGTATATATTAGCATCATTTCCATGCCATAAAAAGCATCTTCAACCGGAATCGTAAATATTCGATATCCTAAAATTTCTGATTCAGAATACCAAACAATAGGATTATCCAAAAACGAGCCTGTTAATATCCCATTAACGAATAAAAAGGGAATCAATATTATTAAATATGACCTAAAAAAAGATTTAAGCCATTTTACTTTCCAAAGCCCAGCTAGAATCAATTCAGCCCCAAGGGTCACACCAATAACGATAGTATATATTCCAGTTTGTTCAATGCTAGCATAAATTAAAAACGCTCCAACTAGTATACTGGCATTATGTATCAATTTCGGAGTAGAATTTATTGGGAAGAAGAGCTGCATAACTTCATAAATAAAATAGCTCGCGAAAGGAACAACGACAAAAAAAAGAACTTCTTCAATAGGAAGAATACCAATGTATATATCAACCAAATAATCAGAATTAAAACCCCAATATCCCTCTAGCGCAAAGAAAACATCCCACGGAATCATTATTGACATCATTAAAAAAGTCGCCAATAACATCCTCTTCCATTTACTGTAATAAGCAATTCTCGGCTCAAATGATCGCGTCAAAGGTCCGAGAAAAACCAAAGTATCTATTAACAAATACAGCCCCTTCATTATGATCGCTTTTTTACCATGCGCTGTGAGTTGATTAACTCTTTTGATACCCAAAGTAAACCAAAGTGCTCTGCTCCTCGCTGATCAAGGTTTTTGTGATGCAGTTTATGCTTTAGTCTAACAGCCTTGAAATAGGGGTTTTTGATGTTTCTAAAAAATCTAAATCGCTGATGAATAAAAATTTCATGGACTAAAAAATAAGTTAATCCATACCCAGCAATACCATATCCAAAAGCAACAGATTCAGACACGCCGTATATCATTCCAAGCATAATGCAAAGCCAACTAGGAATTGCAAATATTAAAAAGAAGAAATCATTTTTTTCAAAAAAACCTGGATTCTTAGTGTGATGATCTGAATGCAAAAACCACAAAGGGCCATGCATTAAATATTTATGAGCGGCCCATGCTGCTCCTTCCATTAGAAAATAAGCAGAGACTCCAAAAAACAAATCTATAAATCCCATATTAAAGAAGGTAAAGTTATGAGTTTTGCTATTGCAAACGTTTGAGAACTTCAACAAAATAAATCCACGACTTATTCACAGATTTAATTTCAACTCTTTCATCTGGAGAATGTGCGCCCCTAATATTCGGTCCAAAAGAAATCATCTCCATACCTGGACATCTTTCTCCAATTATCCCACATTCCAGACCTGCATGGCAAGCATTAACGTTTGGATTTTCATTGAACAACTCTCGATAAGTGTTTTCCATCAAATCAGCCAAATAACCAGAGGGTGCTGGCTCCCAACCGGGATACGAACCTGAAAAAGAGGTTTTAAAACCAGCCATATTTAGGTTACCAGCAATTCTATTTGCACAATCCATTTTTTCAGATTCTGAAGAAGAACGCGTTAGGCATAAGATTTCGGCTTTCTCCCCATCAATAATAACGCGAGCTACATTATTTGAAGTTTGAACTAGACCTGGAACCTCAGGGCTCATTCTTAAAATCCCGACTGGGCATCCTGCAATCGCAGAAATAATTCTCTCCTGCTGGACTCCATTCAAAACTTTAGGAACCAAATCTTTAGGTGTTTTTTTATTACATTCTAAAATAAAATTAGGATCTGTAACTCTTAATTCACTTGATAATTCATCGCGAACTGATTTTATTGAAGCCAAAAGCAAATCAGAGTGAGACTCGCCCATTATTACAGTCGCAGATGCTTCTCTCGGTATGGCGTTTCTCAAGTTTCCACCGTCAAAGTCTACGAGTAAAGCACATGCACTTTTCTCTATTTCTCTTAAAACTCTTGCCAACAAAACATTTGCGTTACCCAAGCCTAAATGAATATCCATTCCCGAATGCCCGCCAGAAAGACCCGATATTCTAATCTCAAATATTTCCGGATTTTCAACAGGAGCATCTCTTCTCTCTAGCTC
>CAJWXO010000110.1 GCA_913049755.1 uncultured Cryomorphaceae bacterium | reverse complement strand
AGAATAAATATGGAGGAAGAAACAACTGGTATCAAATGCTCGCAGCACAGGGTTATTGGATCATCTCAGTGGATAATCGTGGTACAGGTGCGAAAGGTCGCGATTTTAAAAAGTGCACATATTTAGAGCTAGGAAAGCTTGAAGTTGAGGATCAAATTTCAGCAGCTCGTACATTGGCAAAAAATATTAATATTGACTCGAGTAGAATTGGCATTTGGGGTTGGTCTTATGGTGGATTTATGGCCGCTAATTGCATACTTAGAGGTTCCGATGTTTTTAAAACAGCTATTTCCGTTGCTCCAGTTTCAAGCTGGCGTTTTTATGATAATATTTATACAGAGAGATATATGAGAACACCAAAAGAAAATGGGGATAACTACGATAAAAACTCTCCACTGAGTCATGCAAATAAATTGAAAGGGAATTATTTACTGATACATGGGACCGGAGACGACAATGTTCATGTACAAAACTCTATGCGCTTATCCGAAGCACTTATTCAGGCCAATAAACAATTTGACTTTATGCTTTACCCGGATAAAAATCATGGGATTTATGGAGGGATGACAAGTGTACATCTTTATTCAAAAATCTCTACTTTCATCCGCGAAAACCTATAATCTCATTATCTTTCGCATTTTAAACGAAAAGTTAATAGCAACAATAAAAATACTGATTACAGAGCCCTTTAACCTTCAAGTCTCTTTTGAAATTGAAGGAGAGCTTATTAAAAATGAGTTAATTCAACAAAAAAATAAAAGAAAAAAATATGAATGATTTAGCGAAAAAACCACATGAAAAGGAATTATTTGGGCATCCTATAGGATTATATGTGTTG
The DNA here is from genome assembly GCA_913049755.1 of uncultured Cryomorphaceae bacterium. Next base: position 3,174 of record CAJWXO010000110.1, on the reverse strand, counting down.
TTTTTCGTTGAAATGTGGGAGCGCTTCTCATATTACGGCATGCGCGCTATATTAACATTATACCTTGCTGCACCAATTATACTAGGAGATCCTCAATCTGGATTTGGGTGGTCAAATGGGGAAACTCTTTCTTTTTATGGAACCTATACCATGTTTGTTTATTTGACGTCGATCCCTGGTGGTTGGATTGCTGATAAATTTATAGGACAAAAAAAAGCAGTCATGTTAGGTGGAGTATTACTTTGCATTGGTCACAGCATACTAGCGGTGGATGCTCAATGGGCATTTTTTACTGGACTCATATTTATAGTATTAGGTGTTGGTTTTTTAAAACCAAATATTTCAACAATGGTTGGAGGGTTATATAAGAAAGGAGATGACCGAAGAGATAAAGGTTTTTATGTGTTTTACATTGGAATCAACTTAGGGGCTTTCTTAGGAGCTTTAATTGTTGGCGCTACAGCCGCTAACTATGGCTGGCATTATGGTTTTGGTCTTGCGGGAATAGGAATGGCATTAGGTCAAATAGTCTATACTTATGGATTAAAATTTATAGGGCCCGTTGGCGATTTCCTCGGGAAAAAAGATTCTCCAGATAAAGACTTGTTAAATAAACCTTTAAATAATATCGAGAAAGACAGAATGATCGTCATGTTTTTATCCTTTTTGATTATTATTGTTTTTTGGGGAGCTTTTGAACAAGCTGGAGGATTAATGAGTTTGTACACAGAGCAGAAAACAAGTAGAATAATATCATTTTCTTTACCGTTCATTGGAAATGAAATTCCTGCTGCGGTATTCCAGTCAATTAATGCATTTTTTATTATAGTTTTAGGAACTTCTGTTGGTGGTTTTTGGCATAAGTGGAAAAAGAAAGGAAAAGAATCTTCTTCATTATTTAAGATGGCCATAGGTGTTATAATCATGGCTTTTGGATTTTTCTTTATGAGTAAAGCCTCTTCTGAAGTCGTCATGAACGGAAGCGAAGTTGCTGAAAAATCTGCAATGATTTGGCTGGTATTAGCTTATCTCTTTCATACAATTGGAGAACTATGTGCCTCACCTGTTGCATTATCGTTCATAACAAAGCTTGCCCCTGTAAAATACGCTTCATTTATGATGGGCTCCTATTTTGCAGCTACAGGTTTAGGAAATAAAGTTGCTGGATGGGTAGGTGGATTGTCAGAAAACGCTGGAGATTTTGAAGTATTTACAGGAATTGCTGTCACATGTACTGTTTTTGGATTTTTAATAATCATGATTTTAAAACCTTTAAAAAGGTTAATACATGGTGCAGAAGATTAGAGAAGAGCTTATTATCTCACTGACACTATTTTCAATCGTTATAGAAAAGGTTATATTAAGGGATGAATTTATTTGTTTTTTTTAACAATAACGTCAGACACAGGTGCTTTAATGATGTTTGCTTTGACTACAGTATTAAAAAAATTAATGAAGTATATTCATTGATTATCCAAAAAATTAAAAAATAAAAATGCCGTCTATCTGACGGCATTTTTATTTTTTAAGGCAGTCAACTATTGATAAACAAAATCATAACCTTTTAGAGATAGAGTTTTGTACTTTTTCTCATCGAACATATAAAGCCTTGAAGGTCGCTTTGCTTTTAAAGAAGAACGAACCATATTCCCAGTATCAATAAGAAGTTGACTCTTAAGTAACTTTCTTCTAAAATTTCTCTTGTCAAAAGCCTTTGTTAAGGCACATTCATATAAACGCTGAATGTTATACATCGTGAATTCCTGAGGCAATAAACTAAATCCAATAGGTCTTCTTTTCACTCTGCGCTTAAGTCTCTCTTTAGCATAAATAACTATTTCATTATGATCGAAGGCCAGTGACGGGATATCATTTACGTTTACCCAGGTATATTTCTCTCGCGTTAAATTATCTTCAAGATCGTGATCTAAACGAACTGTGCAGTAATAAGCAATGTTTATTACTCGTCCTATAGGATTTCTATATAGGTCAGCGAAACCATTCAATTTCTCCAATAGCCAATCATTCCTTCCTGTTATTCGATTCAAGAGTTCCTTGGCGACAAAAGATGTTTCCTCATCAGTATTAACAACTGAAGAAGGAATAATCCATGCATCTTCAAATGGAGTACCCACTTTTTTTGATAAAAGAATTTTTAAATTCTCGCCATCAAACCCAAATACTATGACAGAAGTTGCTATTGCTACCTTAAATTGCTCTTGTGAAAAGTCCACACGCATTATAAATATTTATTTTTAATTATTTTTAACAATACCCCCCTGTGAAATTAATATTCAAATAAAAGAATGATATATATATATTTTAAAACACACCCCCAATGATCTACAAAATTGATGAGAATACAATAAAGTAAAACTATTTAATTATGAAGTTATTATTAAGGAATATGTTTCAATAACCATGTCACAAAATCATGCCAATTTTTCCTATTGGGAGAAAAAAAGATCACTTTTTCAAGGTGATGTAATAATTATAGGGGGTGGTCTTGTCGGTCAATCCATAGCGGTAGCTCTGCAAAAAAATAGAATTAAATCTCATGAAAAGCCTTTGAAAATTTGCATTATTGATAAACTACCTACAGGTAAATCTGGTGCTAGTACTAGGAATGCTGGCTTTGCGTGTTTTGGAAGCCCCACAGAAATTCTTGATGATATGAATCAGGAACCTGAAAATAAAATAGTGGCAAGAATGAAAAACAGAATTGCTGGCCTTTCACTATGGAAGAAGTGGACATCCCCCAGTATTATAGACTGGGAGGAGCATAATGGTTATGAAGTATTCGAACCTCAGGAAATAGAATCATATGAGGAGGTATTAAATCGATTAGATAATTTGAACCGCATGGGTAAACTAGCCTCGGGAAACGACTATATATATTCTAAAAACGCTCAGATTTCTGCGAATTTACCCTACTCCATTAGAATTAATGGTGAAGCAAGCCTCAATCCAGGAAAAGCCCACAATGCCTTAGTCGAAATTAATAGGTCGTTCGGAATAGCCTTTTTCAATGGAATCGAAATACCCGGAAGACAAAATTGGATGAAAACAAGCAATGGATGGACGATACCCAGTAATCAAGGAGATTTCAAGGCTGCAAAAGTTGTCGTTGCAACAAATGCCTGGACCCCAGAGTTAATACCGGGAGTAGACATC
>CAJWXO010000109.1 GCA_913049755.1 uncultured Cryomorphaceae bacterium | reverse complement strand
AAGGCAATCTTAAAACGAGAGAAAAAGAGGTATTGCTTCTTTTTCTTGAATTTCATCGATCAAACAGTCATAAGATGCTGCCCATTCCTGTTTGTAAAATTCCTAAATCTTACAGAACAGCGAATGAAAATTCTATCAATTAAATTTTAACGGTAAAATTTCACCATTACAGGCGCTGGGTTGAGCGATCTTTAGAATATGACTAAGGGTGGGCGCTATGTCCTTTACATTAATTCTTTCAGTATGTTTTTCTGGAGAGTCAAATATTCCCCCAAAGAAAATAATAGGCACATGCGTATCATACGTATATCCTGAACCATGTGTGGTGCCTGTTTTGTAATAAGCTATCGAACCGGGATAAAGAGAGTAAAACACTTGTCCACTTCTTTTGTCAGATCCGTTTTTACGCATTAATGCAAAAGGTTCTGAAGCTTCTCGAATTTCAGACTTTGTCCATGATTCAGAAATTGCTGGATGTTTTAATAGCGCATCACGAACAATTTTCTGCATGCTTTCAGTGTTATCATTTTCTTGAATATAAACTTGCTCGTTTGAAAAATTTAATATCAATTCAGAAGGCACCCCAGCATTTAAAATTAATTCTCTAAATTCTGATTCTAAGTCTGCGGGCGCCATCCAATCTACTGGCATACCATCTATTTTCGCTTGACTGGGATTGTCAGCAGCTCCATGGTCTGCTGTTAAAACAATGATAAAATTGTCTTTACCCACATTTTTATTTAAATAATTAAATAATGTGTCAAGCTGACGATCTAATCGCAAATACATATCCATTGTTTCATGAGACCTAATACCCGTGCCATGTCCAATGTAATCTGTCGCAGAAAAACTAATAGCTAGCACATCTGGAAAGCGATTCTCGTGTATTCCTAGTTCTTCTTTTTTTAAAGCCTCTAGAGCAACGTCGAGTAGTATTTGATTACCCTTAGGCGTAGTTTTAAATGCTTCAATCCCTGTAGTGTCGGAATTAAAAAGTAATGATAAATCATAAGGGAAATCAGCTGTTCGAGCTCCTCGCGGAATGCGTTCAAACTCTGTAGAGTTTTCCTCGGGATAGTTGTTTTTGTCCAGTAAGTAGTCCCATTGACCATTCATGTATGATTTAAGACTATTTTCCTGATTAAAATTAATAAGCCATTTGGGTAATGATGACATATAATAGCTACTTGAAATAAATCCGGATTTATCTAACCAGAATGCTGCATCTCCATAATGACCTGCAGCACAAATTGCTCCGCGATCTTTCAAAGAAAATGCAAATACTTTAGATTTTCTGTTACTGGCCCATTCGAGTTCATCCGTCCAAGTTGTACTATGAATATTTTTAGGACTTCTTTTAGCATATTTAGATAAAGTTCCAATTGGTAATACATCTTGATCTTCCAAACAATAAACTGTCTTTCCTATGCTTGGAACATACCAATCATTTCCAATAATGCCATGAAACCTAGGGTCTGTACCAGTATAAATACTTGCATGACCTGGAGCTGTATAAGTGGGGGCATGGGTGTAATGAGCATTCCAAAATATTTCACCATCCTCAAGTAGAGTTTTAAAACCGCCGTCATAAAGGTGAGAATACCTAGTCAAATAATCTGCCCGCATTTGATCAACTACAATAGATACTACGAGTTTAGTTTCTGATATAGACTGGGACATTATTGTCAATGAAGTAAAAAATGTAAAAAAAATTTGCAACAGTTTTTCCATAATGACAAGTTACGGTTCTATTTTACCCAATTCCTTTTGAAGAGAAGAACTTTTTCCTACTGCTTTTTCCCAAACGATAAAAGAATTATCTAATTTCTTTTTTAGTTCCTCATAATTTCTAAAAAAATCAGGATCTTCAGACATCTTTTTAAATTCTATGGGGTTAGACAAAATATTTTCCAGAGAATCTAGTTCATTTTGAAAATTCTCATATGTGTTTTGAGCAAGTTTTTCTAATTTTTCTGCATTTTTTAGATCTTTCTCAATTCTTTTTAATTCATTTTGTGATTCCCGTTTATTTTTTATTTTTTTCCCTGATTTTGCAACTGGTTTTTCTTGTAACCCTAATTCTACTTGTCGCATATTCTGCATTTTTTTCTGATTTAGGAAGTATTCTATGCCTCCCAAGTGCTGTTGAATTTTACCATCTTTAAATTCGTAGGTTATATCCGCTAAATCAGATAAAAACTCTCTATCGTGAGATACCACAATCAGTGTGCCATCATAGTTTGCTAAAGACTGTTTTAAGACATCTTTAGCTTGCATATCTAAGTGATTTGTTGGCTCATCCAGAATCAAGAAATTAATGGGATTTAACATCAATTGACATAATGCAAGCCGGCCTCTTTCGCCACCAGAAAGAACAGAAACCTTCTTACTGACATTATCTCCGGTAAACATGAAATTTCCAAGCATTTTTCGAGCAGAACTTCGCATTTCTTCAGGTGCGGAATCTTCAATTGTTTCCAGAACATTTTTAGATCCATCTAAAGCTTCAGCTTGATTTTGAGCATAATAACCTAATGAGATTTGATGTCCCAAATCAATGGAACCGTTGAAGTCTAAATTTTCTGCAAGAACTTTGACAAGTGTTGATTTGCCTTGGCCATTTTGCCCAACAAAAGCTATCTTTTGCCCTCTAACGATTTCCATATCAACACCTTTGAGAACATGCTTTAATCCATAATGTTTGTGAATATTAACGAGTTTAGCGACAACTTTCCCAGAACGTGGAGCTGGAGGAAACTTGAATCTCATGTTACGCGTATCTTCTTCATCTACATCGATACGATCAATTTTATCCAATTTCTTTATTAAACTTTGCGCAAACGATGCTTTAGAGGCTTTATATCTAAATCGTTCTATTAATTCCTCTGTCTGTTTTATCTCTTTTGCTTGGTTAGCTTTTGCTTGCCTTTGTTTTTCTCTAATTTCTTCCCTGAGACTCAAATATTTATAATAAGGACATGGGAAATCATAGCTTTTACCTAAAACAATCTCTAAAGTTCTAGTCGTTGCATTGTTAAGAAATGTTCTATCGTGTGAAACAAGAATAATAGCTTGCGGGCTATCTGCTAAAAATTGCTCCAGCCACATTATTGATTCAATATCTAAATGATTTGTGGGCTCATCTAATAGAAGAACATCATTATTCTGCATTAATATTTTAGCTAATTCAACTCTCATTTGCCAACCGCCAGAAAATGATGCAAGAGACTTATGGAAATCACTTGCCAAAAATCCAAGACCGATAAGGACTTTTTCCATTTCTGCTTGGTATGTATAGCCACCAAGCATTTGATAGGTTTCTTGATTGGAAGATAGTTTATCAATTAGATCCATATAAGCAGAACTTTCATAGTCTACTCTCGTTTCGAGTTCCTTGGTCTGGTCTTGCATTTTAGACTCAAGAGCTTGTATCTCTTTAAAGCTAGATGCAGCTTCTTCCCAAATGGTATTCTCTGCCGAAGGCGGAATATCTTGAGTTAAGAAACCAATTTTGAAATCATTTGGGAAGGATATCTTACCTGAATCAATGGAGATGTTTCCCGCGATAAGGCTTAATAGAGTAGATTTGCCAGCACCATTTCGACCGACGAGCCCTATTCTTTCTCCAGGGTTGATTTGAAATGATATGTCCTTGAAAAGATCTGTTCCTCCGAAGGCCAGACCAACTTGATTTACACTTAACATTGGGATGACAAAAGTAACAAACCGAATTCATCTTAATGCTAACTTTATTTATTTAAATCTTAATTATTTTTTGACTTAAATCATATCTGATTTTTCAAAATTTTATCTCTTTTAATATTTTAATGTTGTGACCAAAGTAGAGAGCTATAGTAAGGGGAGGTCAATGCTCCTCTCGAACCAAGACCATTCAGAAACCCCACATTGGGATATTCTTTGTGCCACCCAAAACAAATTCTCCTATCTTTCATCGTAGGTCTTAGACCGGACCAGTGGTTGACAATTCTAAAGTCATCTCGAAACCAATAGGATAAATCCTGAATCAAGGAGTCT
>CAJWXO010000108.1 GCA_913049755.1 uncultured Cryomorphaceae bacterium | reverse complement strand
TGAAGCATCTTCTAATGTTCGGAACAGATCCGCAGGTGCAGGATGTTTGAAAGCCCAACGTTTGCAATAGGTTTTGAAAGCATAGTCAAAGAGCTCTCTACCTAAAACTGTTTCTCTTAAAATATTCAAAGCTGTCGCCGGTTTGCTGTATGCATTATTCCCGAATTGAAGAATACTCTCAGAATTTGTCATTATGGGTACAATATTTAATGCGGGAGATCGCATGTAGTCAACAATTTGATATGCAGGACCCCGGCGAGAAGGGTATTTGACATCCCACTCTTGTTCGCATAAATATTGAACAAAAGTATTTAGGCCCTCATCCATCCAAGTCCATTGACGCTCATCAGAATTAATGATCATAGGGAAAAAATTATGGCCTACTTCATGAATGATGACACCAATCATACCATATTTAGTTGCTTCGCTATATGTCCCATCTTTATCAGGTCGTCCTCCGTTGAAGCATATCATAGGATATTCCATTCCAATTTGATTTGTGTGAACAGAAATTGCTCTAGGGTAGGTGTAATCAACAGTATGTTTTGAATAGGAGATAAGACTGTGAGCGACTACTCTGGTGCTGTATTGCTCCCAAAGGGGATTCCCTTCTTTTGGGTAGAAAGATTCGGCTGTTACTGTTTTGTTGCCAATTTTCACGGCCATAACATCCCAGATGAACTTTCTAGATGTGGCAAAAGCAAAATCACGAACTTTTTTCGCATTAAAAATCCAAGTTTTTCGACCATTATTATTTTCCTTTGACTCCGGCCGTTCAGCAATTTCAGCTTCTTCTTGTGTTACAATCATAACAGGGTCTGAGTAGTTTTTTCTTGCTTCTGCTAAGCGTTTCCTCTGAGTTGAAGATAGAACGGTAGATTCATTTATTAGTTTTCCAGTTGCTGCAACAATGTGGTCTTCGGGTACATCAATAGAGACTCTATAATCCCCAAATGGTAGGGTGAACTCTCCTTGACCTAGGAATTGCTTATGTTGCCATCCGACATCATCTCCGTATACAGCCATTCTAGGGAAAAACTGCGCAATGGTATATAAAGTATTATCTTCTTCTTCGAAGTATTCATAACCACTTCTTCCACCGCCTTTCATTCGATTGTTGATAGTATAATTCCAAACAATATTAAATTTCATTGAATTACCGGATTTAAGCTCAGAGCTCAGATCAATACGCATCATGGTATTAACGATTGTATGCTTTAAATCTTTTCCGGATTGGTCTTTAACTTTTGTAATCTTAAATCCACCATCAAATTGATCAATATAGTTTTTTGATACATCAGCTGGAGTTATTGAGTTGGGTAAAGAGCTTTTTGATATCAGATCTGTCATAGATCCAGGCTTTCTTATATTTTGATCTAGCTGAACCCATAAATATTGCAAATTATCAGGGCTGTTATTCATGTAGGTTATCCACTCATCTCCATTGATCCTATGTTCTTTCTCATTTAATGAGATCGTCATGTCATAATTTGCCTGATTCTGATAATAGGCATGACCTGGTGCCCCGCTCGCAGTTCGGTATTCGTTTGGAGTGGGAAGTTCATTAGAAAGTTGTCGAAATTTACTTGTGTTAATTCGCTCAAATGGAACACTTTGAGCCAATAGATTAGAGGTGATTATCAAGAAGCAAATCGTAAATATTTTCTTGTACATAACAGAGATTTTTTGATGTAAAGCACTTAACAATGAAATATTACTAAATACTTTTTAAATTACATTTTTTAAAGCACTGTAAATATAGTCGAGTTGACTCTTGTTACTTCGTGCTGACTAAATCCTTTTTCCGGGTCTTTGCGAATTGCATAAACGTTTTTGTGATCTTTAAAAATGTCAAAAAGAAATTCATCAAGTATTTTAAATTTCTTACTACATCTAAATTTTAATTCAATATTTATTGATTCAGGACTGTAGGTGTATTGGAGGATTTTATAATCAATTAGTTTACCATTAATCTTAAAAATTTGAATTTTTGAATTCACATAATGTTCTAATACCGCTTGGTTTTCCTCATTTATTAAATCTAGTTTAATATTCTCATCATTCATTGCGGATAGGGCCTTTTCGATATCTTCAGTAAAGACCTTTTTATTCAAATTCCATTCATTCGTTTTTGTTGAGAGAAATAATTCAGCAGATGAAACATGATATGGGTGCGGAGTTGTCGCAATTATTAGAAAGCTAACAACTGCAAAAATTAGATTTAAAAATATTTTTTTCATTGAATAACAATTAGTGATTTACAGCTTAAAAGACATGCCAGTTTCAGCGATGTTGAAACCTTTTTTCAAGACATTAACAAACTCCTCGCTTTGGCGATTCAATAATGGATTGCTATGATTAAAGTGTATAAAATAGACTTTGGCTTTTTGAATTGCGTCCCATTTTTCCCACTGATCCATACTTTCGGAAACAAATGGATGAGGCACTTCCGACATGTCTCTGTTTGGAAGTTCAGATTGACCATAGAAGGTTCCATCTAAAAGTGCATAATCAACGGTTTTCACTAGACTATCAATGCTGATATTCCATTTTGACCATTTATCGATATCAGGAATAAATAGTAGTGTTTTTATTTCTCCTTTAAAAAGGTATCCATAAGTTTCAGAGTATTCATCGCGATGCGGCACTTTAAGCGCTCTAATCGTTAATTCAGAAAATCGTATTGACCTCTCTTCATTAATTCCCGTTAATTCGATATTGTTTAAGTTAACAAGCTGATCCCATGGCCCATTATTCTTTATAAAATCTATAAATCTCGGTCCACTAAAAACACTAATATTATTTGTGTTCATTGCTTCTCTTCCAAGGTATATAAGTCCCGTATAATGACCAATATGAGCATGGGTTATTAAAATAGAGTTTGGCGAAATATCATTATTTAATTTACTCAGCAGATCCCATTGAGATGTTAAATCGGGAGTCGCTTCTATTAGAATAGAGTTGTTATCGTGAAGAGTGATACCCAAACAAGTACGCTTTATGTGGGGGCGAAGCTCCCCAATATCATTAATGCAACACGGTTTCGTGCAACCGGCTTGAGGTCTTCCTGCGTCTTGCGTTACGCCAAGAACATGAATATTAACTTGAGAAAGTAGATTATTCGAGGTTAATGTTGAGATGGCAATGATTAAACCTAAAAGTTTAGAAAATTTATTTATTCTTAGTCTCATTGCTTTTTTTGTCTATTTCCCAATACAAAACCTTCCGAAAACGCTTGACAATAGGTCATCAGCCACGACTTCCCCTGTTATACTTCCCAGACTATCCAGGGCATCTTTTAATTCATAAGCTATGAATTCTCCACTCACTCCTTTATTTAGGCCTTCTTCTGCTTTATTAAGACTAGTTAATGAAGAATTTAATGCTTCAGCATGTCTAATATTGGCAATGAGAACATCAGAACTCCCATCCCATTGATCATCATCTATGAAGGATGATAATTTCGTTTGAATATTTTTCAAATCAATATTTATACCAGTATAAAGTGTGTTTGGAAAATACTCGAGATAATTTATTTTACCCCATAAGTCTGACTTAGTAAGAATTTTTAAAACATTAGCATTAGGAGATCGATTAACTATTTCATCTTCTAGTTTTTTTGCCTCTTCGGATGAGCATGAGGTTGGGTCAATTAGAAATAATATTATTTGACCTTCAGACATTAATTTCCATGATCTCTCAATTCCTAATCTCTCTACTTTATCATTGCTTATTCTAAGTCCTGCAGTATCAACTATGCGGAACAAATGATCTCCTAGTCGGAACTTTTCTTCAATGCTATCGCGGGTGGTTCCAGCAACTTCTGTTACAATTGCTCTTTCTTCTCCCAAGAAACGATTAAGTAAAGTAGACTTCCCAGCATTGGGTGCGCCAACTAAAATTAGTGGAATGCCATTCTTAATTGCGTTCCCTAGTGTGAATGTATTCAGCATTTTTTCAATCTCAGCTTTAAGATCCCTGAATAGTTTATACAATGCGGGCCTTTGGGCGAATTCAATATCTTCTTCTATAAAGTCTA
>CAJWXO010000107.1 GCA_913049755.1 uncultured Cryomorphaceae bacterium | reverse complement strand
TAACTCAAATTATAAGTTCTTTCAAGGAGCCTTTTCAGCATAAAGACGCCTACAAGCTGGGACTAATAGAGAATGCTTGGATAGAGATTCTAGGAGAACAAGCTTACCAAAAAGTTCGCAAATTCTCTATTAAAAACGGCACTCTTTATGTCTCTTGTGATTCTAATTCTTTAAGACACGAATTGAGCATGCAAAAAAAACGACTATTACATGCTTTGAATGAAAAAATTGATCAAGAAATTGTTATTTCTAAAATAATATTAAACTAAACAAGACTCTTCTAAAGGTCTTTTTAATTTATTTTTCAGAACCTCTCTTCGAGAGAAAAAAAGAATTCTCCCTCTAGATTAGCATTTTCATTGCTGTCAGAACCATGGATTGCATTTGCTGAAATCGATGTAGCGAAAAGCTTTCGAATAGTTCCTTCATCCGCCTCTGAAGGATTGGTTGATCCAATTAGTACCCTAAAATCATTTACAGCATTATCTTTTTCAAGAATTGCAGCTACAATTGGCCCTGAAGACATATAGTTAACAAGTTCCCCGTAAAAAGGGCGCTCAGAGTGAACTTCATAAAACTTTTCAGCATCATTTTTGCTAAGCTTTGTCAATTTCATTGCTGCGATATTAAATCCTGCAGCATTTATTTTTTCTAATATTGCGCCAATATGCCCGTTTTCTACGGCATCTGGTTTAATCATTGTGAAGGTGCGGTTCATCTTGGAATATTTATATCTAGTTTTCGGGCGCAAATTTACGAAATTTACAATCACTTAATGAAATAAAATGATTGATAGTATTATAAGTTTTTTAAGAGAAAAGCCTAGGAAGATTGTTTTAACGAGCCATCGCAACCCGGACGGCGATGCAATTGGAAGTGCTATGGGATTAGCTCACTATTTGCATAGCAAGAGTTATATCGTGGATGTCATTTTTCCAAATCCACCTTCAATCCCATTGCAAGGAAGTATAGGATATTCGTCAGACTTTGTTCATATTTTTAGTTTAGACTCGGTTAAAGCAAAGGAGATTGTTCAAAGAGCTGATGTTCTTTTTTCTCTTGATTATAATGTGGCAAGCAGAGTTGGAGACGAAATGGAGTCAATTGTCAGTGGTTTTTCCGGAAAGAAAATTATGATTGATCATCACGAAAGTCCAGATATGACTTTTGATATAGTGTTTTCAATGATTTCCAAGAGTTCGACATGTGAGATGGTTTATGATCTGATTGAACGAGATGGAGGTAATATTGACCTTGCTTGTGCAGACAATCTTTTGATGGGCCTTATTACGGATACTGGTTCATTTCGATTTCCGATAACCTCAGGTCGGACTATGTATGTAGCGGGAAAGCTCATCGAAGCTGGAGCTACTCCGAATGTTATTCACGATCGATTGTTCGATAATAATCCAAAGAGTCGATTAATGATTTGGGGTCGTGCTCTCTCTAACCTTATTATTACAGACGATGGATTTGCTTCTATTGTTTTTCTTAAACAAAGCGATCTTAGCGAATTGAAATATCAACCTGGCGACACTGAAGGTTTAGTGAATCAAGGTCTTGGAGTTACTGGCGTTTTGATTTCGATTTTTATTCGTGAAGATGCGGACAGTAAGATGAAATTATCTTTTCGAAGTAAAGGTGACGTTGATGTAAATAAATATGCCAGAAAGAATTGGGAAGGTGGTGGTCATAAAAATGCCTCGGGAGGTTTGAGTAATATGAATATCACAGAAACGATTGAGAAGTTTAAGTCTACTTATAAAGGAGCTCTCCTCGATGATTAAATTATTTAAGTCAAAATCAAATCCTTATTCTCTTTGTATTTTGAGCATGGCATTAACCATTTTGAGTTTCATGTTTGCTATATCGTTTTCAACTTCGTGTTCTACGCAACAAGAAGAGACTAAGGAATTAAAATTGACGGAACATGAGAAATTTGAGAGAATGATTTCTCAAAATAGGGCAGTTTTACAAGCGGAGCGTCAAGCGATAGGATCATTTATGGATTCCTCCAGTCAAAAATTTATTAGAAATGGATTGGGAATGCAGATTTCTATAATTGAGCGTGGTAGGGGTGCTATTTTAGATACTGGAGATTTGATAAGGGTTCACTCAAGAATTACTGATCTTAAGGGCTATGAGTTTACTCAATCTGAACATTCGCAATTTTCAATACTTCGAGATAACGAGATGATTTGGGGAGTGCAAGAGGCGTCTTTGGGATCGAGGCACGGAGACAGCCTAATATTAATCATTCCTGCACATCTCGCACATGGTCTTGCAGGAGATTTAAATACAATACCTCCTCTTACAACCCTTGTTTATTACCTTCGCATACTCTAAATAAAACGATAAATTATCTAACTCTAGAATTATGAAACGATTTGCAGCTCTTGCTCTAGTAGCAATTTTTATAATATCCTGCGCAGCCAAGCCAAGTAGCGTCCAGGTAAATGGTGAAAAAGTAAAACTTCAAGATGGTCTTTTTGCTCTAATTAAATCTTCAGAAGGAGATTTACTGATTCAGTTAGAAATGGAGAAGGCGCCAATGACAGTAGCAAACTTTGTGGCTCTTGCTGAAGGAAATCATCCAGAGGTATCTACCAAGTCTGGAGAGCCGTTTTTTGATGGACTTAAGTTTCATCGAGTTATTCCGCAATTCATGATTCAGGGAGGCGACCCACAGGGCACAGGGCAGGGTGGACCCGGGTACAGTTTTCCAGATGAATTTCATCCAGATCTCAAGCATTCTGTTCCCGGTATATTATCAATGGCCAACAGCGGTCCAAATACCAATGGCTCTCAGTTTTTTATTACGGAAGTACCCACAGCTTGGCTAGATAATAAACATTCAGTCTTTGGTAAAACCATAAAGGGAATTGAGAAAATTGTTGAAATTGCTGGAGTTGAAAAAAGTGGATCTAACGTACCAAATGAGGATATAATTATGACAATTGAGATTATCCGAGTAGGTAAAACAGCCAAGTCTTTTTCTGCTCCAGAAACATTTTCAACGAAAAAAAACGAAATAATTATGGCTGTTGAAGGCAAGAAAAAAGAAAGTGCGAAAAAAGGTGTTGAGAGATCTAGTCAATTTCCATGGTTAATGGATGGAGGAATGGTTGATTCAGATTTATATGAGCCAGAATATAAATTTTGGAATGCTAAAGCTCGCGAGTTAGCAGACGGGTTGAAAGTTTTTGATGTCATCGTTGGAGAAGGAAATTCTATTAAAGCAGGGGATCAAGTTTTTGTCCACTATGCCGGGTATTTATCATCTGGAAAGCCTTTTGATAGCAGTGTTAAAGAAGTGGCGATGCAAATGAATAATTATAACCCTCAACGAGAGCCTTACGGGCCGTTTCCGGTAATTGCTGGACCCTCAGGTCGTGTTATTGAGGGATGGAAGCGTGGTCTAATCGGTCTTAAAAAAGGTGGTCATGCAAAGTTGCTAATTCCTGCTGCTCTCGGTTATGGAGAAAGTGGTGCAGGTCAGGTTATTCCACCGAATAGCTCTTTGGTTTTTGATGTTTGGATTGAAGATGTACTACCATCAAATTAATAACTTCTTAATGTACTCTGAATCTTATAATAATATCTCCTAAATAATATAACTATGAATGACGGCTTATATGCTCGTTTCAATACTTCAAAAGGAACAATCACGGTTTTACTCCATCACAAGAAAACACCTATGACCGTCGGTAATTTTGTTGGTTTGGCAAATGGCACTCAGAAAAATTCAGCATTTCCAGATGGTCAAAAATATTATAATGGACTTTCTTTCCATCGGGTTATCCCCGACTTTATGATCCAAGGTGGATGTCCCCAAGGTAAAGGAACTGGCGGTCCTGGTTATAACTTTCCAGATGAAATTGTATCGGACTTAAAGCATTCAGGTCCTGGAGTCTTATCAATGGCAAATGCAGGCCCGGGAACAAATGGTTCTCAATTTTTCATTACCCATGTTGAGACTTCATGGCTTGATGGAAAGCATACGGTATTTGGCCAGGTTGTTGAAGGGCAGGAAGTTGTTGATAAGGT
>CAJWXO010000106.1 GCA_913049755.1 uncultured Cryomorphaceae bacterium | reverse complement strand
ATCTTGATTTCCACATAGATCAATAACTTCAATTTTTGAGGAGTAGACCCCATCAAATGGGAAGGATATTCTAGCAGAATCAACACCGATATAATTTCCTTCAATCACAAAGGGAGTAAAGGAAATTATATCTTTCAGAATTATCGTCACATCCGGACAATCATATATGAGTTCATATTTAGGATTAGGGTTGATTTTAACCTCTACTGACTCATATGTGACGCAATTATCCAAATCAAATATTTCTAAAATGTAAATACCTGGCTCTGGAATATAATATTCCCAAAGTCCAGTTGATACATTAAAATTACCAGCACCACTATTTAATGGATCCGCGCTTCTGTAAAAAATACTATCAATTGGAGGAGCAATTCCTAAAGGAGGAGAAAATGAGATTACAAAAATAGAATCACAACTAAGAATTGTATCTGGCAAGATATCAGGAATCGGGTTTTTTGAGACAACCCAAACAGTATCGACAAAAGAACACGAGTCTGAAGTGGCATACAAAATCAACGGAGCTGATTGTCCATATTCTATGGTTTGAGCAGTCTCTCCAGTGCTCCAATTATATTGTTTCATGCCGAAGGGAGCCGTTATTTTAGCCGGACTTCCTGGACATCCAAAAACTGTATCAGGCAGAAGGTCTGCACCTTCAGTATAAAAAGGCATTCTCATTAAAACAGAGTCGACAGAACCCGATGCATCAATAGCTACGAGCTTCACCCATATGTCCCCAGAAAAACCTAAAGCAGGGATAACATCAATTAGAGTGTCAAAAGGGTTAGGGTCAGAAACTGTTCCCTGCCCACTAACTATTTCAGTTTTAATGATCTCAACAGGTGGTAAACAAGTTTGTAAGCCAAAAAAACCTTTTAAAGGTCGTTTACAGCGAACAGGAAAATTTAAAATACTGGACCCTACATCTAAATAGGGGTCAAGAATATCTAGTCCAGAATCAAATCCAGAATAAAAACCACAGAGCCCCGTTGCTGTGCCAAGGCCAGCGATGACCTCTACATGAAATTGATTGCGACATGTCAAAGAAAACGTATTCGTGACTGAGGCATCAGGGATATAGAAGCTCGTAGTATTCTGGACCATTGTCAAAATATGATTCTGACTTTTAAAATTGTATGACGAAATTGATAATCCATTATACTTCATTGATGCTACGTCGCTTGTTGGAACCAAAACCAATAAATGGGTATTTAATCCTGTCATTCGGGAAGCATATACAGCACGAGAACCCGTACACGAAGCTGGAGGAACAAGAGACAACCCTAATTCCGGAGCGGATTGATTAGAGCCAGTGGTTACGTGAAAACAGTAAACTGGCTTATCTGTCCATATTTCTGTAATCTGAACCACTGATCCAGGTCCACCTGGAAGGGTATATTCAAAAACTTCAGATTTATTTTTAGTAGCAGATAAAACACCATTCGCCCAAATATTAGTGTTATTATCGGTAGGAATAATAACCAGATAATCTAGACTTGCAGGAGACAATCCTCTAGCTACAACGTACTCCTTACCGACAAGCTCTTCTGGAACTAGTTGATCAAAGCCACCATCTTGCTCAGGACCTCCTAAATTCTGTTTTACATGATTGGCGCCTGTCGTAACTGAGATGGGCTTATTTGAAGTGATTGCAGCTCCGGCAAACTGCTCATCTTCATCGAGAGTGATAGTGTAAGATTGCCATTTATTAAGATTACAAGAAATAATATTATTTCCCAACTTATCGGCAATACCTGGTGGCAGATTTATCGATACCGAAGTATTATTTTCAATTGCAACAAATGAAATAAAGCCCAAGGCGGCTTCACCAGCAGGGGGTGCATTTACAATTTTCGTTTGATTTCCTGCCAAAAAACTCTTTCCCAGCGCTCGAGTCCCCTTGGCAGAGATAAGATCCTGATTATACTGATGAATAACTCTCTGAGTAAGAACAATATCACGATCACTTCGTACAAAAAGTGCCGCTCTGTCAATAACTTGATTCCCAAGCTGCGTGGAAATTGCTCCATAAGTACTCTGAAGTCCTTGAGCAGTAGTATTTAGGTATACTGTATTTGGAACCCCTTGGGATAAAGCTAATTGTTTATAATATGAACTATCAGAATTAAAAATAGTAACGGTCGCATCTGGAAATGGAGTACTTATTGTTAGCTCCTGTGTTTGATTTGACCACTCGGGAATTGGAGCCAAATAAAATGCGGTGTCCAACTGTGCATATATCACAGAGGTAAACATGAAAGTTAAAAAAATAAGCAAATAACGCACCGCACTAAAGGTAAGGCAAACTAGAACTATGAATTATATGACATTCATCAATTTGACCCCGTTAGATTTCACCAAATAAATTTATTCTTGAGCTTAATTTATCTACTTTTTTATTTTTAAAATCAACTCCAAAAAATGAAGGGATAGATCGAGAACAGTGCCTAGACCACAATCCATAACTGTTTGAACCAGTGTCTGCTAAAAGCAGTAGGTCACCTTCTTCCACACGAGGGAGATTAATGTTTTTAGCTAGATAATCACCAGCAAAACATAAAGGCCCAGCAATATCATGGATTACTTTTTCTGATGTTTTAGATTTAGCATTTGAATCTAAAACCGCAAATAATATACCCCGTGGTTTTACGTATGAATCCCTGAGAAGAAAATCAGCCCCAATATGGATATAGGTGATGTACTTGTCACCTTTAAGTATCGAATATTCTATCTTAGAAACTGCATAGCCAGTATAAAAATAGTTCCATTGCCCAAATTCTGTAATCAACTCAAATTCCCATAATTCCGGACATCTAAGTCTTAGATTAGAAGCATACTTCTGCATTTTTGAAGTTTCTCCAGGTATTAGTTTCTCAGGAATAAGTCCCCCTCCAATATCAAGTGTTTTTATCCTACGCGAAGAGCCATCCGATTCCAATCGAGAATTAGCTTCTAATGCAATATCTCTAAGTAAGCAAATGGCATTTATGGCAGAGTCGATATTTGCCATTTGGCTTCCTGAATGAATGTGGAGAAGGGTTACAGGGTATCTGAGAATTGCATCAATAATTGATTCTTTTTCAGAGATTGGTACGCCAAATTTAGATTCATCGTGACTCACATTATAAACCTCTGGAGCTCCAGTTTCCACTTGAGGATTAATTCGAATACCCACCTGAAAATTAGGATTTTCAGGAATCCTATTTAACTCTTCAATACTATTCACATTTAGCCTTATCCCCTTTACCTTTTCATGACAATATAATATCTCTTTCTTTGTCTTAACTGGAGAATCAAAAACGATTTTATCAGCAGAAACTCCAGCATGCAATGCCTTTTTAACCTCCTCCATAGAAGCAGCCTCTAAACCAAAACCCCATTCAACAATTCTCTCTAAAACTTTTGGGTGTGGTTGAGTTTTTATGGCGACTGCATGCAATGCATTCGGGTGCGAAAAAGAATCAACCAAGTGCTCAGTATACAGCTTTAATCGATCCCATGACTGAAATAAAACCGAAGTGTCATCCTCATCAATTAAACCCATAGAAACAGCCTCACTCCATGACCATTTTGCCTCATCAATTATTGATCTAGAGTTCATATTAACTTACAAACATTTTAGTGACATGTTCTTCTATAATCTCAATAAGCCTTAGATCATTCCTTGTGTCAAATTTCTTATTTTCCATTTGTTTTCTAATCGAATAAGAGCCTATGGCAAGGCGAATAAAAGACTTCTCTCCATACTGAACTGGCTGTCCAATAAAGGCTCGGTCGCAATCAATTAAACCCTCATGCCTACTCAGTATGAGCTCATTAAATAATTTTTTCAATTCCTTATTATCAAGAGCTTTCCCATTTACTAAAACCATAAATGAAACAATACTATCGTTAGTTAATTCTATGTCGGGCATCAAGCGAAATGTATCACTCATTGCTAATCTCCCTATAATTACCTGACTCCATCTTCGAATCAAAGCATTTGTTTCACTTGAGTCAACGGACATATATTCTTCCATTTCTCTCAAGGCAATTTCCCATCTCATGCGGAGACCTTGATTTTTAAAATCTTTTAAATACCTGGG
>CAJWXO010000105.1 GCA_913049755.1 uncultured Cryomorphaceae bacterium | reverse complement strand
CATTTGAGATACTTCGCAACTAAATTGATGAAAAAAATTTTAATACTCCCTGAAAATGTAGCTAACCAAATCGCTGCAGGAGAAGTAGTGCAGCGGCCTGCATCTGTTGTTAAAGAGTTAATGGAAAACTCCCTAGACTCCGGAGCTTCAGAAATAAGGGTAAACATAGTAAATGCTGGAAAGACAAGTATTCAAATCATAGACAATGGTCATGGGATTGAAAAAGATCAACTAAAACTAGCTTTTATTCGGCACGCTACTTCCAAATTAAATAATGCAGATGATCTATTTGCTCTGATTACCATGGGATTCCGGGGAGAAGCCCTGGCTTCGATATGTGCAATTTCTCAGGTTAATTTAAAAAGTCGAACTAATGATTCTGAAAAGACATATGAAATCAGTTTAGATGAAAATAAGGAAGGGGAAATTACAAATAGTGTTGGCTCAGTTGGTACTACAATCACAGTGAAAAATTTATTTTATAATGTCCCAGCTCGAAGACAATTCTTAAAATCCGAATCCATAGAATTTAGACACATTAGTGAATCATTTACAAGAATTGCGCTTGCTAATCCACAAATTAAATTTACTCTCAAGCACAATAATAAAGAAGAAGCACAATTTGAACCGGAAAATTTAAGACAAAGAATTTCGCATGTCCTAGGGAAAAAAATAAATGAAAACCTGGTCCCAGTTGGAGAGTCAACTGATATAGTGTCAATAGAAGGTTTTGTATTAAGACCAAATAATGCAAAAAAAACAAAAGGAAATCAATATTTGTATGTTAACAGACGTCCAATAAAAAGTAACTATCTCCATAAATCAATTATTGAGGCTTTTGAAGGTTTAGTTGCACCAGATATGCATCCACTATACGTGTTAAAATTGACAGTGCCAGAGGATAGAGTTGACGTAAATGTTCACCCTTCAAAAACTGAAGTTCAATTTGAGGATGAGCGAACTATATATAAGATACTTTGCTCAGCAGTGAAACGATCTCTCGGGATTCATCAAATCGCCCCACCGATAGATTTCGAAAACAATCTTGATCAACACATAACTGCTCGGAGTAGCGAAACACTTTTAGCCCCAAAAATAAAGGTTAATTCCGACTTTAACCCTTTCAACTTTGAGAATCATAAAGCTAAAAAATCAACTCAATTTTTTTTTCAGTCCAATGATAAATCTGAACAAAAACCTATCGAATTTTCTAGCTCATGGGATGAGAGTGAGCCTAAATCTGAATCAACTAAGACTTCCTTCTTTTTGCCTCCAAACTATATAGTGACCAGTCTAAAAACCAGCCTGGTAATAATAAACATAAAAAGAGCTAAAAACCGGATTTTATTTGATCAACTGATTTCCGCTTTAAAGAGTGATAATCAATTAAGCGGACAATCCTGGGTGTTTCCTGAAAGGATTGAATTAAATTCAAAAAGTAATATTCAGATATGGGATATGCAGTTGAAAAAAATGGGCTTTCACTGGGAAAAGGAAGGAAACGATTTTGTATTCACTGCTGGACCATTATTTTTAAATCAATCTGAATCTATTAGCTGGTTAGAAACAATCATCCAACAAGACCCTGATGATGAAATTTACAACGATTTAGCACTTTCTTGGCTTTCAAATTCTGAGAATAAATATTCCGCCATGATTGATTCTAATATCACTGATATTGTTGATGCACTTTTTCAATGCAATAACCCATGGACAGATCCACATGATAAACCTGTTACCCGAATTTTAGACTCAAAAGCCTTATCCGTACAATTCCATTAATATGAACTTTAGACCTCAATCATTTTCCTTCTTACCTCCGATAATTAAGAATCTTCTTATAATTAATGGACTAGCATTTTTTGCTGCTATTATATTTAATAGAATTGGGTTTAATATGCTGGAAAGTTTCGGGCTTTATATCCCGCAATCAGATTTATTTCAACCCTATCAGCTAGTTACACATTTATTCTTGCACGATATCTCTGGTTTTAATCATATTCTCGGCAACATGTTTGCACTTTGGATGTTTGGGACTCCGCTGGAAAACCTTTGGGGATCAAAACGCTTCCTTTTATTCTATTTTGTAACTGGATTTGGTGCCGCTGCCATCCATCTAGGTGTAAATATTTTCGAATATTACAGTTATATAAACTCCTACAATATGTCAGGTATTGATGGCTATGCCCTTAATGCGCAAAGATTACTTTGGACACCCACCGTTGGAGCTTCCGGTGCTGTTTTTGGATTGCTCCTAGGTTATGGAATGACCTACCCCAATCAAAGGATATATTTATACTTTTTAATGCCGATTAAAGCTAAATATTTTGTAGCATTTTATGGTTTATTTGAGTTATTTAGTGGTATTGCTAGGAGCGATAGTAATATTGCCCATTTTGCTCATATTGGAGGTATGATTTTCGGTTTCCTACTGATCAAGTATTGGAAAGGAAAACAAAGACGTTTTTAAATAATGTTAGAACAATTCAGAAGTTGGTTAAAAGAATCTATCATAAATAAATGGATTGGAATACTAACTATCTGCTTTGGGATTCAAAGTCTACTAGAAGTTGTAGGGTGGTCATTTAATATGCCATTTGAGCAAGGAATTCTTAACCTGTTTGGTTTAAAAAATGAATTAAGTTGGAAAATTCATAGTCTCTTTACTTATGGACTCATTCATAATGGATTTTTTCATTTCATTTTTAATGTTTTGACTCTATTTTTTTCAGCTCAAATACTTCAAACATTTTGGCGACCTAAACAAGTAGTTCATCTTTTCATATTTGGAATAATATCGGGTGGTATACATTTTATGATAGGAACTATGCTGCTTGGCAAGTCAAGCATTGTAGTTGGGGCATCCGCCGGAGTCTTTTCCCTTTTATTTGCTGCAACACGATTTTCACCAAACATGTCCGTATATCTATTTGGCATCTTTCGAATGCCACTATGGATAATTTCTTCAGGATTACTTCTTTTGTCAATAGCGGGTCTTAATGGTTCTAATTCTGGCGGAGAATGGGCGCATATTGGTGGAGGGGTTTTAGGGTTATTACTGGCAAAAAGACCAGACTTTATATATGAATTGAATTCTATCGTTAAGTCAATTTTTAAAACGAAATCAAAAATTTATATTGATCGCAAAGAACCCGAAAATACTATTGATCGAGCCAGACATCTAGATATGATTCTAGATAAAATAGGCAAAGTGGGATATGAAAAACTCAATGCCAAAGAAAAAATGTTCTTAAAAAAATATGGTGAGAAATAGATCCTTGAAAAATATGCTTTGGAACATTTGGCTAATACCACATTGGCTCATTCTCCCGTTTACGGCATTATCTACTTTAGGATTTTATTTTTCACCAAACCCAATCCCATTCATACTACCATTTGCATTGGCATTTCCTATTTTTTTCATTTGGCATTTATTCTGGACTATTATTTCGATTTCAAGACTAAAATCTGCATCCATATTTAGCATTATCCTATTGACTTTATTATACCCCCAATATAAAGGAATGATTAGTTATCATAATGAGCATAAGCAGGAAAATAAAGTATTTAAAATAGCAAGTTGGAATGTTCATCACTGGAGAAATATTAACTGGAGTGAAATTGACCTCACCGAGACTAAAATGGCCAATTGGATTATAAATACAGACCCTGACATATTATGCATTCAAGAAAATAATTCTTCAGGGGCTTCCAAAATGCTCAGAAATAGTTTTCCACATCATGCAACAGGAAAATATAAAATGCTATCTATTTATTCAAAGTATCCAATTTTACAATGGGATTTTGAACCCTATTCATCTGGATACCCTGGTCATAAAGGATTTATTTGGGCAGATATTGAAATTAGTGATCCAGAGGGTGACATTGACACCTTAAGAATGACAAATATTCACCTAGTAACAACAAATTTTGATAAAAACGAGGCCATAAATACAAATGAAAAATTAGATGTTTCAAAATCTATATACAAAAGTTTCATAAGCCTTACAAAAACTGCAAAAAAAAGAAGTCAGCAACTAGATCAAATACTAGAATGGAAAAAACATTCTAATCATCCAGTTTTCATTTCTGGAGACTTTAATGAAACCCCAACGTCTAATGCATATTTCAGAGTGACTCAAAATATGAAAGATGCATTTTCTATTGCGGGCAATGGACTAGGCTCAACCTATACAAACCTTTGGGGATTCCCCCTTAGAATTGACTGGGTTATGTGTCCCAATGAAATTGATGTTCACTCAGCAAAAACATTAGAACAAACATGGAGTGATCACAACCCTA
>CAJWXO010000104.1 GCA_913049755.1 uncultured Cryomorphaceae bacterium | reverse complement strand
CTTGTAGCAAATAAAAAGAGGTTCTCCTTTTGGTATTCCAAATCGGTTTATGTCGTGTTGTGGAAGTGTTTTCCCAAGAATGACAGTTTCTACCCGAAAGCCAACGGATTTTAGTCTTATCGGATAGTCCTCCCCATATAATCTTACGTGGTCATATTGTAAAAATTTCCTCTCTCTTTCCGCAGGGTCAGTTATTGAAGAGTCTTCAATTGTCTTTTTTACCCCGCTTACAAAAGGCACCTGAAATATTCCCCATCCGCCTGGTTTCATGACTCGATATAGCTCATTTAGGCAGGTTATATCATTATCAACATGCTCGAGAACATGATTGCAAAAAATCACATCGAATTTATTTTCTTCTAAGGGTATTTGGTGTAAGTCGAAATGTAAATCAGCTAAAGGAGATTCAATATCTCCAGATGTGACTTCAAGATTAGGTAATTGTTTGAACCTATAATGGAAGCATTGTTCGGGAGCAATATGTAATAGCTTGATTTGCTTAGTGAAAAAGTTTGTGGAAATCTTGAGATATAAATAAAGTAGTCGATGCCTTTCAAGGGAGTTAGTACCTGGGCTCATAGCATTATTACGAATTCGTCCACCGTATCCATATGGTAAAAATTTTCGATAGCTACGTCCATCTATTGGGTCAGTATACTTATTCCCCCAGTATATAATTGGTCCAACAACTCTCATCACCATACTAAGTCGTATGAGCCATGGACGAGGTATGTATTTTAGCGCGAGTTCAATCATGAGTTTATTTTAGAAGTCGTTTCACTTATTCCAAGGGCCTCATAGATATAATCAAATGTGGACAAAATTTCCGGATGCCCGTTAACTATGGCAATATCATGCTCAAAATGTGCGGAGACATTATTGTCCTCGGTGACAATACTCCAGCCATCTTCTAGTTGTCGGACACGGTGCGTGCCAAGGTTGATCATTGGTTCGATTGCTAGAACCATTCCATTTCTCAATAATTTTCCAGTATTTCTTTTGCCATAATTGGGTACCTGAGGATCTTCATGCAGTTTTTTTCCTAATCCGTGTCCTACTAATTCTCGAACTACTCCGTATCCTTTAGATTCGCAATGTTGCTGTATGGCATATCCTATATCTCCAACTCTTTTTCCGCTTTGCATTTCAGAAATGCCCTTGTAAAGAGATTCCTTTGTGGTATCAAGTAAGTTTTTAATTTCTTTGGATATTTCACCTACAGGGAATGTGTAAGCATGATCTCCATAATATTCGTCGAACAGAACTCCGCAATCAATAGAAATTATATCCCCATTAAGCAGAGGTTTACTTGATGGAATTCCATGTACAACTTCGTTGTTTACCGAGGTGCATAAGGTGTTAGGAAATCCGTACATCCCAAGAAATCCAGGCTTCCCACCATTGTCGCGTATAAATGTTTCTGCTAGTCTATCTAGATGAAGTGAGGTAACTCCGGGCTTTATTTCAGATGCAAGCATACCTAATGTTTTTGAAACCATCAAGGCACTGACTCGCATGCGTTCAATTTCATCCTTGGATTTTACAATAATCATATCTGAGTGATTAAGGATCTCCCCGTCATTTCTTTAGGTTTGTTAATTCCCATCCAATCTAGTATTGTAGGTGCAACATCACCTAAAACTCCATTTTTAAGCTCATAATTAAAACTTTGATTTGAAACGATATGAAACGGGACGGGTTGGGTTGTATGAGCTGTATTTGGACTGCCATCTGCATTGATCATACAATCTGCATTTCCATGATCTGCAAGTATAAAGAATGTATAATTATTTTTGATTCCTATTTTAACCAATTTTTGACTGCATCTATCAACAGTTTCAACTGCCTTTAATGCAGCAGAAAGATTACCAGTATGACCTACCATATCTGGATTGGCAAAATTCAAGCATATAAAGTCGGCAGATTCATTCTCCAATTCGGGAATAATTGCTTCGCAAATATCTTCAGCACTCATTTCAGGCATTAGATCATACGTTGCAACCTTAGGGGATGGGCACAATATTCTCTTCTCATTGTTAAATTCTGCTTCCCTTCCTCCTGAAAAAAAGAAAGTCACGTGAGGATATTTTTCGGTTTCTGCAATACGGATTTGCCTTTTTCCTGCATTTTCGAGAACCTCACCCAGGGTATTTTTTAAATTATCTTTTTCGAAGATTACTTGAACCCCTGAATATTCTTTATCATATTTTGTTAATGTATAAAAGTGAGTATTCATTTTGAACATTTGATAGTCAGGAAAATCTTCCTGACTGATAACTCTTGTCAACTGCCTCCCTCGGTCAGTTCGAAAATTAAAAAATAAAACAACATCACCATCGCAGATCTGAATTGGTTTAATCTGAATGGGTAAAATAAATTCATCGGTCTGTCCAAGGTCATAGGCTGATTGAATTGCGTCAAAGGCACTGCCGTTATATTGTCTTCCTTCCCCACGTATAATTAGATTATAGGCTTTTTGAATTCTTTCCCACCTATTGTCTCGGTCCATAGCATAGTAGCGTCCACAAATACTTGCGATTTGGCCTGTAGTTTTTTTCATGTGCATATCTACATCTTGTAAAAAGTTTTTACCACTTTTGGGATCAGTATCTCTTCCATCAGTAAAGGCATGTAAATGAACATCATTAATCTTTTTTTCTGCAAATAATGTAAGTAATCCTTTTAAATGATTCAAATGACTGTGGACTCCTCCATCACTTACTAAGCCAATTAAGTGTAATCGTTTCCCATTGCAGTTTTTTATTAATTTTTGAAAGGTTTTATTCTGGGATATGCTTTTTTGCGTGATTGCCATGTCAATCTTTGCTAAGTCTTGATCTACAATTCGTCCCGCTCCTAAATTCATATGTCCCACCTCCGAGTTACCCATTTGACCTATGGGAAGACCAACGGATAAACCTGATGCTTCTAATTGCGAACTTTTAGAGTCCTTTTTTAGAGAATCCATAAAAGGAGTTTTGGCCATATCTGTAGCTGATACTTTTGGATTAGCAGCAATGCCCCAGCCGTCAAGTATCATAAGAACTGATTTATTCATTGAATTATTCACGACGTAAATGTACTTCTATCTGAAAAGTAATAAAAGTAAAATATCAAATACTCAAAGCACCTGCACTAATTTCAAACGGATGTTTTCCAGCTGTGAAAATGCGAGCTGATATATTACCTTTTAAAAAATGCTCTTTTCCATTAGATTCAATATAAGAACCTTCTCTTAGTCCTACTACAGGAGTTTTGTTATAAATGTGAAACTCTTGGATTCTAGTTTGTCTGGTTTCTCCCATATGAGTTGAACTCTCCGGTGGGTCTTGATAGTGGGGGTTAATGTTAAATGGAACCCAATTAAAGGCGTTAAATGTTTTTGGATATATTATCGGCATATCATTAGTTGTACCAATTGTTGAACCAGCAATATTAGTACCTGCAGAACTTCCCATGTAGGGTTTTCCAAGTCTCACATACTTATCGATTACTTCAAAGGAATCATTATCTATTAATGTCTTCAATAAAACAAATGTATTACCTCCGCCTGTGAAAAAACCACCAGCCTTCATTGCGGCATCGTTTGGGCTATCGAATGTGTGAATACCCCTTAGATCAATTCCCTCATCTTTAAAAGCATCAGCGGCAATGGCTGTGTAATCATCCCATGAAATACCTCCTGGTCGTGCATAAGGAATAAAAATAACGGGTCCATCTATATTTTTAAAATGATTAGTCCAGGCTTTCTTAAAATAACTTAAATAGGAATGGCCGTGAATAGAAGAAGTTGAGGCTAATAGTAATTTCATTTTCTGAATTTCCTTTTTCTTATTACGCCCTTTCTTTTTCTTTCATCATTTTTCTTCATATTTCCATAATAGATAGAGTTGATACCATTGACCTGTTGAGTCCAAACCATGTGTAAGCCACTTTTAGGATGTGCAACTATACCGTTATAATCTCCAAAAAAATGATCTGGAGTAGGCGAAAAAGACTCTGCTAAGCCATGATGATTCCATGTAATTCCACCATCATGGCTATAACTATGAAAGGCTTGAGTTTCCCATGATGTTGTGTCTTTCTGTCCATATGCAATAATATGAAGAGAGTTATCTGAGGTATCTACAGTAAACCATGGCATAAAGTGGTGAATCACACCATTTGGATAGGGTATTTTTTTCTTAGTTGACCATTTTTTGCCTCCGTCAAACGATGTCATATGAGTCAACCATGATTTCCCATCTGATTGTTCACCAAATACTAAATGCAAATCACCATTTGTCAAAAATTTTGAAATGGGCATACCATTGGCTCGACCAAAACCAGGAATTTCTTGG
>CAJWXO010000103.1 GCA_913049755.1 uncultured Cryomorphaceae bacterium | reverse complement strand
CAATTGACCTTTAAATATCTCTGTATTGGGATGATGACCAATCGCAATAAAAACTCCATTTAGTTTTAGGGTATTTGAGTTGTCATTCTCTGAGATAGTTATTGAATGAACCCCTCTCTGATCTCCAAGCACTTCCTTTAACTCGGAGTTCCAATGCATTTCGATTTTTCCTTCATTAACAGCTTCTGCCACTCTGTCTCGAAGAATTTTTTCTGCTCTTAATTTATCTCTTCTATGGATCAGATGAACTTTTGAGCATATTCTTGATAGATAAAGAGCTTCTTCAGCGGCGGTATTCCCTCCGCCGACAACAGCAACCTCTTGGTTCTTATAGAAAAAGCCATCACATGTAGCACAGGCAGAAACACCTTTGCCCAAAAACTCTTTCTCTGACGGAAGTCCAAGATATTGTGCGCTGGCTCCTGTTGAGATGATCAGAGCATCCGAAGACCAATTTTGACTGCCATGCAGTTTTAGTTGACTCGCATTTAAAATGGTTTCATGAATGTGGTCATTGACAATTTGCACATCAAACATTTCAGCATGTTTTCTCATGCGCTGCATTAATTCTGGTCCCTGTAAGCCGTCTGAATCTCCTGGCCAGTTTTCAACATCTGTGGTTGTTGTTAACTGTCCACCTTCCTCAGCTCCAGTCAGTAGTAATGGGTTTAACCCGGCTCGGGCTGCATAAATTCCAGCAGCATAACCAGCTGGCCCTGAACCTAAGATAATAAGTTTATGATGTTGATATTCCATGTATGAATTATAAGATAGTGTTTAAAGAAATTGTTATCTTTTCTAACTTAATACACTATATCCAAATATAATATTTGAAACCGGAGATTACTATCGTTAAACAATCTGAAGATTCAAATCTGTCAGCAGGAACCCTAAAAAATGTTATTGCATTTTTGTGTCTTGGTTCCGTGCTCTATATTTTTATTTCTTTGGTATCTTATTCAGCACTTGATCCAAGCCTCTCTTCTGTAACTTCGTTATCTAAATCAGTAAATAATCTTGGCGGTCCCTTTGGAGCATATCTGTCAGATATCCTTTTTTCACTTTCAGGCATGGGTGCTTATTTAATCTTATTGATTGTATCTTTTGCTGCGATTAGGCTCCTATTTTTTTATACACCTAAAAGCAATCTTTATAAGTTTATTAAAGTTGGATCTGCAACTATTTTAATACTGTCTTTTTCAACTGCTTGCGAGTACTACTTCACTGGCGATTTATTCCCTCAAGGATCATCTGGAGGAATCTTAGGGGAGGCTATTTTTACTAATCTATCTAATATATTTGGTGTGGTTGGTTCTTTGCTTTTTATATTTATTTTTATACTTATCGCCACTTCTTTAACATTCTCATTTTCATGGCTAACTGTTATAGATTCCGTTGGTCGCTATTCTTTGTTAATTACCTCTTATTTTTTTAATCATCTTAAATCTTTCGCGGCTCTATTTTCTTCATGGATTGGCTCAATCAACATAAGGGAGTCCTTTAAATTTAAAAAAACTCCAATTGAGAAGCCTTTAGCTGAAGCTCAGCCAAGAGAGTTAAACCTTCCTAAAACAAGCGAGAAATCTGAGACCATCTCAGAACCAACTCCAAAAGCAACAAAAAATACTGTGATTGAATCAGAGGTAGAAAAAAATGAGCCATCTAAATCTACCTCAACAGTTTTTAAATCCAAAGATCAAGTTACCGAAGCTGAGATGCCTTCTACTGATTTACTGGACAGAGCTCTGGATGACGGCTCTTCTTTAAGCCAAGCTGAACTTAATCAGCTCGCTGATCTTTTAGAGGTCAAGCTTGATGAGTTTGGAGTCGAAGCAAAAGTTACATCTGTTATTCCAGGACCTGTTGTTACAAGGTTTGAGATTCAGCCAGCTCCGGGAACAAAAGCAAGTAAAATTACTGGGATAGCCCAAGATATAGCAAGATCCCTGTCTGTTAAAAGTGTAAGAGTCGTGGAGGTAATCGAGGGGAAATCTGTTATAGGTGTTGAGATACCAAATACTAATCGTAAAATGGTTCGGTTAACTGAAATTCTATCTTCCGAGTTATTTAATAAATCCATCTCTCCATTATCACTTGCTTTAGGTCAAGACGTATCAGGAAAACCAATAGTGGTTGACTTGGCGAAGATGCCTCATTTGCTGGTGGCTGGAACTACTGGTTCCGGAAAATCGGTTGGTATTAATGCAATGCTTTTAAGTTTACTTTTTAAATCCGATCCTAAGGATGTTCGGCTAATTATGATAGATCCTAAGATGCTAGAGCTTTCAGTTTATGAGGGCATACCCCATCTGTTAACTCCAGTCATCACCGACATGACAGACGCAGCAAATGGTCTTCGGTGGTGTGTTGCAGAAATGGATAGAAGATATAAATTGATGTCAGAAATGGGGGTTAGAAACCTTGCAGGATTTAATCAAAAGGTTGCAGAAGCAAAGGCCGCAGGAACACCTTTATTGGATCCATTTAAGGAGGAAGATGAAATTGAGTTAGAAGAACTACCTGCCATTGTCGTCGTTGTTGATGAATTTGCTGACATGATGATGCTGGTTGGAAAAAAAGTAGAACATCTGATTGCCCGTATTGCACAAAAAGCTAGAGCAGCAGGTATACATTTAATTCTTGCAACACAAAGACCATCTGTTGACGTTATTACGGGTCTTATCAAGGCAAATGTTCCAACTAGAATTGCATTCCAAGTGTCTTCCAAGATAGATTCAAGAACAATTTTAGATCAAGGCGGTGCCGAGCAATTGCTCGGATGGGGAGACATGCTGTATTTGCCCTCAGGTCAAAGTGTTCCAACCAGAGTTCACGGTGCATTTGTAGGTGATGATGAAGTTCACAGAGTTGTAGATAGCTGGAAGCAAAGAGCTGAACCTAATTACCTTGATGAAATTACCTCTGAACTGCAAGAAACAGGGCCGATACCTGGATGGAGCGGATCAGAAACCGGAGAATCTTCTGATGAGGATGATGAGCTTTACGATGAAGCAGTAAACTTTGTTATTGAATCAAGGAGAGCCTCGATATCTGCTGTTCAAAGAAAATTTCGAATAGGTTACAACAGAGCAGCTAGATTAATTGAAGCAATGGAAATGGCTGGGTTGGTATCAGAGATGAGTAGCAATGGAAGTAGGGAAGTGCTTGTTCCTAAGCAACAATGATAGTTAGAGCTTTATTTTTTCTAACTTTATTCTCATCTTTTATTTTTGCAGACAGGAATCACTCTGTAACACTTTTAAACAATTCCCTGTCTATAGATTATTCTTTTATAGAAAGATCATTAAATAAGTCTGATCTTAGGATTGAGGAATCATCGGGAGAAATACTATTTAGTTCTTCTGGTTTTGTTGTCAATATTAATTCTCCTTTTAAAGAGCGTTACGAAGTAAATAAAGACATTGTTACCATTCACGATATTGACTTAGAGCAATCACGAAAGATTAAATTAGAGGATGTCCAGAGCATTTTTTTAAATATCTTGCTCAATGGTCTCAAGGCAGAATCAAATACCTATTTAATTAAAGAGACTGATTTTCCTAATTTCATGGTCGTACCCTTGGATGACTCACCGGCAATAAACTTTATTTTTAACCAAAACAACCTTAGGCTAATTCGCTACACTGATAGTCTGGGAATCGAGCATGGAATTGAGCTAACAAAATTATGATAAAGATCTTATACATTGCATTGGGGGGCGGAGCAGGGGCTTCACTCAGATATCTTTTGAATGAGAGTTTAAAAAATAATACTATCTTGTCATTGCCTCTTGGAATAATGACTATCAATTTTCTAGGATGCTTTTGCATTGGCATTGCCATGACCCAGATGACTGAGCTCAAAGAAAACATATATTTTTTTTTAGTGGTTGGCTTTTTAGGCTCCTTTACTACTATGTCTGCCTTCTCTCAGCAAACCATTGAAATGTTATATAATGGACGGGACTTAAACGCTCTGGTGTATGTTTGCGCCTCTATTGGCTCATGTATTCTAGGTACTTACATTGCTTATTCTTTATTTAAAACTTCTTAAAAATGATTGATACAAATTTAATTAAAGCAGATCCGAGGATAATTGCGGAAAGATTAAAATTAAAAAAATATGAATTAGATATTCAAGCTTTTGAGTCTCTAGAAGCAAATAGAAAAATAGTTCAAACTGAAACAGAGGATCTTCAAGCTTCGCGAAACTCCCTTTCTAAAGAGTATGGCGAGCTAAAAAAAGAAGGCAAAGATGATGAGTCGTTAAGTCATAGGATCGCACAGACAAAAAATGATCTCGATGATTGTTCTAAAAAACTCTCAGATATCCAAAGCTCATTTCAAGATTTTTTATTAGATATTCCTAATACACCTTTACTCTCA
>CAJWXO010000102.1 GCA_913049755.1 uncultured Cryomorphaceae bacterium | reverse complement strand
CTTCCTCCATATTTATTCTCAACAGTTTGACTTCCTGGGCCTCCATATACAAACATTAAAACTGGGTATTTTTTCTGTTCGTTAAAATTGAGGGGTTTAATTTGCCATGCTGGCAGTTCTTGTCCATTATCAGTGTTGAGTTTAAAAAACTCTTTCGGGCTCAGATTAAAGTTGCCGAGTCTTTCTCGTAAATCAGAATTGTCCTCTAATATTCTTATCACTTTGCCGGAATTATCACATAAACTTATTTTTTCTGGAGTGTTAGCATCAGAATGGTTTAGAATGTAATTACTAAAAGTGCTACTAAAAGTTCCACCATTCCATCCGTTTTTCGGACTTATTCTTATTGGTCTTTTTCTTTTGATTGAACTCTTATAGACCTCTCTCTGCGATGGGTCAATTGCAGCAGCTTGATAATAAACCACTCCATTAACTTCGTCTACTCCAAAAAACTTTGTGATATCAAAGTCACCACGAGTTATAGCCTTTATCTTTTCCCCTCTTGGGCCAACCTGGTATATATGATTGTATCCAGACCTTTCGGACATCCAGATAAATGAGCCGTCTCTCAAGAAAGTAATTCCATGATCAGCGTCTACATAGGATTCCTCAGTTTCTAGAAGCAGATTATTCTTCTGTTGACTAACAGGATCATATCTTATCAAATTCAGACTGTCCTGGTTTCGATTTAAAGTAGAGATTATCAATTCTCCAAGCGGTGACCAGTTTATCCTGGGAATGTATTCATAATTAATTCCATTTGAAGCTTGATGGTGGTTTTGATTCTTAGTGTCAAAGACCCAAATTTCAACTCTACTGTTATCCTCTCCAGCTTTTGGGTACTTGAAAACATATGGAGAGGGATAGAGCTCATTGCCATATATATCCATACTAAATTCTGGAACCTCTGTTTCGTCGAAACGGTAATATGCGAGATATCTGCCATTATCAGACCAGCTTATTCCAATATGAAAGCCAAATTCCTCCTCATAAACCCAATCTGGAGCGCCGTAGATTATTTCATTTAAAACCCCATCATTTGTGATCTCTAGCCTGGATGAGTCACGCAGGGATTTGATGTAAATGTTGTTTTGATAAACGTATGCAATACTATTCCCTCTAGGGTTAATCAATGGGTTTTGAATGGGGTGTGAGGCAACTTCCGTAGTTCTTTTTTTTTCAAGATCATAGACATACGTTTTCGCCTTATAAGAATGACGATAAATAGACTCAATTTCCGTCTCTATTATTGCTTTTGTTTCACCTTTAATCCAAGTATAAGACCTCAGCGGTATATCATTTCCTTGAGTATCTAAAGCATCCCCATTGCTGATTAATACACCTTTAGATTCTCCAGATTTAAATTCAAATTTTTCTATTCCTTTTTTAGTTTGCCTTGAGTAATGCAAACCATCTTCCATTGAACGCAAGCCATAAACTCCTTTTGATGCAAACACTCTTGATACAAATACATCATCAAATTCAACAGACCGTTTTATTGGTCCTTCTTGGGCTATTACAATTAAAGATGAAAAGAATAAAAGAATAGTGAGTTTTTTTTGCATTGAAAGCATATTTTTGTTTATGAAATTTTCAAATATGTTCGAAGATAAACCAAATTGGCTTCAGGCTCTAAAAGAGCATCTTGGTGAAGAGAAAATTTCTTTTGATGAAGAGTGTTTAAATGATTTTTCTCATGACCAGACAGAAGATATTAGCAAGCAACCTGAAGTAGTAGTCCTTCCAGAGACTACGGAAGACGTTTCTATTGTTTTAAGAATAGCAAATAAATTTAATATCCCAGTTACTCCTGCAGCTGCGAGGACCGGGCTTTCAGGCGGATCCATTCCTGTTTTTGGCGGCATCTCTTTAAGTATGCAGGGTTTGTCTAAAATTATTGAAATTGATGAATCAAATTCTCAAGCTACAGTCGAGCCTGGTGTGATTAATCAAGTTTTTCATGAAGCTTGCAAGGAAAAAGGTCTTTTTTACCCTCCTGATCCATCTAGTTGGGGCTCTTCGACATTAGGTGGGAATGTAGCGTACAATGCGGGCGGTCCTAAAGCTGTTAAATATGGAGTCACATCTGCCTATATATTGAACCTAGAAGTAGTTTTGCCCGATGGGGAGATAATATGGACTGGAGCCAATACACTTAAGAATTCAACAGGTTATAATTTAACTCAACTTTTTGTTGGTTCTGAGGGTACTCTGGGAGTGGTGACAAAAATTGTAGTTCGCTTAATACCATACCCAAAATTCTCATACACACTATTAGTTCCGTTTTATTCTTCTGATCTGGCATGTGCTGCGGTAGAAAAAATATTTCGATCTGGAGTAACTCCATCTGGTCTTGAATTTATGGAGCGAGCAGCTATTGATTGGGCGCTTAGGCTTAATAAGAATGTTAATCTTCCTACTGATGAAAAAATAGAAGCTCATCTTTTAATCGAAGTAGATGGGAATGATAATGGCGCAGTCATGCGCGAAGCAGAGCAAATATCTTCAGTAGTTGAATCTAATGGTGCTGTTGAAGTTCTTTTTGCTGAAACTGAAAAAGAACGAAATGCAATATGGAAGTTGCGAAGAAGTGTGGGTGAAGCGGTAAAGTCTCATAGTATTTATAAGGAAGAAGATACCGTTGTTCCGCGTGCCAAGTTGCCTCAATTGCTTAAAGTTGTTAAATCAATCGGATCTAATTATGGTTTTCAGTCAGTATGCTATGGTCATGCAGGGGATGGTAACTTACATGTGAATATTTTAAAAGGATCCATGACTGATAAAGAATGGAATGGTGAGCATCTAAAATCAGGAATCAGGGAAATATTTGAACAAGTAAAATTAATGGGCGGAACAATAAGCGGAGAACATGGAATTGGTCTTGTTCAAAAAATTTACATGGACATCGCTTTTAATAAAGCGGCAATAAGCTTACAGAAGGGCATCAAGGACACTATAGATCCAAAAGGAATAATGAACCCAGGAAAGATTTTTGTTTGAAGTATTAATTAATCTTTAATGGGAAATGCTACTTCATTGGTCTTGATGATTTCATAAGGAGCATTGTATCCAAAAACTTCCATCGGTCCAATTATTTCTAGATTATTTTCTTTACACCATATTTCTAATTTCCTCATGGATTCTTTTTTGCTGCTCTCATTGAGGCTTCCGCCAAATCTAAAGGTTGCAAGTTTTCTCTCAGGAAGCTCTATGAAGCGAATAGTCTTTTCGTTGGGCTTTGGCAGGTTTTTGGTGTTCCGATCAGATGGCATGTAAAATCTCATACTTGGGTTTGCTGAATCGTTGATCATAGCCACCGGCGCAGTCATACTCAAACTTTTATTCTCTACGTTTCCTCCGAAGATATAATTGGCCAAAGGACGAAACCCTTCCCTTGACATATCTCCCTGATTTGTTGTGGAAACCTCTACATCAGCCCAAAGGCTACTATTGTATAATCTGATTTGATAGTCACCCTCGTTCACTAAAACTTCATAGTTGGGTTTTTCCAATTTTTGAGAAGAGTAATACGTAAACCCGATAAATGATGTAACTCCTAAAACTATTATGCCAATAATCCAATTCATAACTCAATAACTGAGATTCGGTGATTTAGTTTGAAAATAATCAATTAATTTCTTCTCATGTACAGCATTACATAATAAAGTAATTGAGTTGCTGCAGCAATAGCTGCTACCAAATATGTTCTAGCTGCCCATTTTAGAGCATCTTCAGCCATTCCATGGTTGTGGGGATTTGTTATTCCTGCTCCTTTCAGCCAGACGAGTGCACGTCGAGATGCATCATATTCAACAGGTAATGTAATAACTGCAAAGCCCGCAATTATTGCTTGTACTGCAATCAAAAGTATAAGAATATTAGAATATCCTAAGCCCAAGGATACCATTCCAAATATTGAAGCAAAGAATACCATTCTCATTATTTGGCTGGATGCATTTACCATAGGCACCATTTTCGTTCGCATTCCAAGCCAGAAGTAGGCCGTAGAATGTTGCACAGCATGACCGCATTCATGAGCAGCAATAGCCGCTGAGGCTACATTTCGACCTTCATAGACCTCAGGAGATAAATTAACGGTTCGGTTTGCTGGGTTGTAATGGTCGGTTAATTTACCGGGAACGGACACCACATTTACGGAGCTGATTCCGTAATGATCTAACATCGCTTCGGCAACTTGAGCTCCAGACATTCCGTTATGCAAGAGCTCTTTACTATACTTTTTAAAACGAGATTTTAGGCGGTTTTGGACATAAAACCCAAGGGCCATAAAGACAACAATTATTAGTATGAACATTGTATTATTTATTTATTGTGGAAAAGTACAAATTCAATGCCGTAATATACAACCTGTCAAAATGTAGTTTTGA
>CAJWXO010000101.1 GCA_913049755.1 uncultured Cryomorphaceae bacterium | reverse complement strand
ATCCCTTTGGAAGATTTATCCAGATGGTGATCCTTCCGATATAAAAATGGCCTTCAGAGGGCTAAACCCCCAAATTAATGAAGAAGGGCAATTGGTGCTGATGACAGAGTTTGGAGAAATTATAGAAACTGCTCCAATTGCATACTCAATGCCCAAAATGAAAAAAATAAAATGCTCATTTCAAATTAATGGAGATGTTGTTTCATTCAAACTAGGGAGATATAATAGAAAACTGTCGATTATAATTGATCCTACCTTGGTATTTGCATCCTTTTCAGGAAGTACAGCTGATAATTGGGGATATACTGCAACATATGATGCCTCCGGTAATTTATATGGTGGTGGAATCGTATTTAATCCTGGATACCCAACTACTATTGGAGCCCTGGACCCAACATATAATTCTACGAGCACGGGTGGTGGAAATTATGCAAATATGGATATTGGGTTGACGAAGTTTTCCGCTAATGGAATGCAAAGGATCTATTCCACTTATGTTGGTGGAACTCTTCCTGATCAAGCTCATTCAATGATTGTTAATAATGCCGGGGAATTATTGATCTTTGGAACCACAGGCTCCTCAGACTTTCCCATTAATGGAATGTCAATCGCTGGTTATGACAAAACATTTAATGGAGGAGCATCATATGGACCGGGATCAGGTTCTAACCTTCCATTTCAATTCAACGCTGGAATAGATACATACATACTAAAATTAAATTCAGCAGGAACAGCTATTACTGGTGGTTCTTTTGTGGGAAGTAGTTCTAATGAAGGTCTCAATCTAAGTCTTGCCAAAAATTACGGAGACCAGGCTAGAGGAGAAATAGTTGTCGATAAAAATGATAATATTTTTGTCATCACAACTTCAGGGGCATCGAGCTTTCCCGGAGCTGGTAGCTCTGGTGGTCAATCCGATGCGGTTGTTTTTTCGATGAGTCCAAACCTTCAAAACTTGAGATGGTCAAGATTCCTTGGAGGAACCGGAAAAGAAGCAGGTTCTGGAATCAAGGTTGCAAATAATGGCAAAGTATATGTTACTGGATCTACAACATCCAATGATTTCCCAAATACTTCTGGAGGTAAGTATCCGAATTTTTTTGGATCTACAGATGGTTTTATAACTCGTCTCTCAGCGACAGGAGCAATAGAGCAGAGTACTTATTTGGGTACAAATCAAAATGACCAAAGTTTCTTTATTGATATCGATAAATATGGAGCGGTATATGTTTTCGGACAGACTTTTGGATTATGGCCTGTATTTCCTTCAACTACATGGAGCACAACCTCTGGAGGTCAATTTATTCAGAAATACAACAGTCTTCTCACAAATGCAATTTTTAGCACGAAATATGGAACAGCCAATAATAGTATTAATATTGTTCCAACCGCATTTAACGTTGATGAATGCTTAAATATTTTAATGTCAGGCTGGGGAGGCGAAACAAATGCTGGAAGCGCAGGTTTAGGGGGTTCTACTAATGGTTTATTTACAACTACAGATGCAATCCAAAAAACTACAGATGGAAATGATTTCTATTTTTTAGTCATGGAGCGCAATGCATCAGCTGTACTTTACGCATCTTTTTATGGAGGGTCTGGAAATGAGCATGTAGACGGAGGCACGTCTCGATTTGCACCAGATGGCACAATTTACCAAGCAGTTTGTGCCGCGTGTTCAAATGGCAGCTTCCCTACAACCCCGGGAGTGGTATCTCCAACTAACTTATCTCCTAATTGTAATCTTGGAGTTATAAAAATTGATTTTGAAACTTCAGTGACAGCAGATGCATCAATAGATTACGAAGCTGACGTTGATACAATATGCGATAATTTGAGAGTTTCATTTACTAATAACTCCTTAAATGCAAATCAATTTTTTTGGGATTTTGGCAATGGCCAGACTTCTTCTTCAAAACAACCTACAGTGGTTTTTACCAAAGGAGTCTATACCATTAAACTGGTTGCCACAGATACTGTTTGCGATATTTCAGACAGTACATCTTTAATAATTAATCACGACCAAGGTCTATTCCCAACAGCTGATTACACAGCGGAATATTTTGCATGTGACCGTGATTTTAAAGTAACATTTTATAACGAAAGTGATGGTTCTCAGAAACATGAATGGCGTTTTATAGATGGGTCAATACAATTCGGAGATACCGTTGATTTTTATTTCAGTAACCCAGGGACTTTTGAAACTCAACTCATTGCTTATGATACAACCTGTGGCACCTCTGACACTATATTTAAAACTGTCACATTTGATCCGGATTGGCCAGGCCCAGAGGTTACTGTCTCCCCTGATTCTTGTAAAGATGGGAGGATAAGAGTTAATGTTCAATACGGCACAGACACTTCAAGCTACATATATAAATGGACCTTTGAAAATGGAATAACAGATACGGGTCGAGTTGCAACATATAGACTTCCGGCAAGTGGAACATATACTGTTCATTTGGACTTAATAGACACGATATGTAACGCTATTTATGGATATGATTTTACCTCTTCGATCCTAAGGTTAGATCAAAGACTCTATATCCCTACTGCTTTTACTCCTAACGGCGACGGGACTAATGAAGAACTTAAAATTGGAGGGAATGACTGTTTTTCAAATGATCGGTTTGTTATACTTAACTCAATTGGCAATGTTGTCTTTGAAACCTCTGAACCTTTTAAAGAGTTTTGGGACGGAAAGATTGATGGAAATCCTGCTCAACAGGATACTTATGTCTATCGTTTTGAAACCGAAGATGGATGGATTTATGGATATGTAAGCTTAATCTATTGAAAACTAATTAGACTTGGACTCAATTTTATAATTCTAATTTTATTTTTCGCAGCGTATCAATAAAAGAATCTACCTCTTTCTTGGTACTATATCTAGAAAAAGAAATACGAGTTCCCCCTGGGGAATTTAAAGCATTTAAAACATGAGATCCGCCTGTCGCTCCGCTACTACATGCGCTACCCCCTGAACATTGAACTCCATTTATATCCAATTGAAAGTTGAGCATTCCATTCTTGTGAAGTTCCTCATGGTAAAAGTTTAAAACAGTATAAAGACTATTTTCCATTTCACCTGAAAGTCCATTAAATTGAACTTCGGGAAATTCAGACCCTAGCCTAGTAATTGCATATTTCTTAACTTCCGAAACTTTTAATATATCACCGACCATATCATCGAAGCACAAGTTAAATGCCGCTCCCAATCCTGCAATCCCAAGCACGTTTTCGGTGCCCGCTCTTTGACCCCTTTCCTGAGCACCACCTATAATAAAAGGCTTGCAAGTCAATCCCTGCCTAACAAAAGCAAAACCAACTCCCTTTGGCCCATGGAATTTATGACCACTACATGCAGCAAAGTCGACTTTAATCTTAGAGAAATCTAAAGGTAGATGAGCCATTGTCTGGACTGTATCACTGTGCAGATAAGCCCCGTGCTTTTTACACAAATCTGATAAGCTTTGCAAATCAATGAGGTTTCCGATTTCATTATTGGCGTGCATCAGTGAAACCATTACATTTTCTCCTGTCTTTGATTCTAACTCTTGATCTAACCATCCAAAATCGTGAACTCCATTATTATCGTGAGGTATATAATGCACCTCACATAATTTATTTGCCTCAATATGTTCTGCAACATGAGTAACCGCATGATGCTCAATTTTAGATGTATACAAATGTTTAACATCACAGTTCTTGATACCCGAAATCAGAGCCCAATTATCTGCCTCAGTGCCCCCACAGGTGAAAATTATTTCGGATGGCTTACAGTTTAGTCTTAATGCGATGTCTTTACGAACGGTTTCTATTATCGCTTTTGCTTTTCTTCCCTCCCCATGTGTACTACTTGGGTTACCGAAATTGTCCATCGCCTTAATCATAGCTAATTTTGCCTCTTCAGATAATGGTGTTGTTGCAGCGTTGTCGAAGTATATGCTCATAATATGAAAAATAGAATTGTCAAAAGTAAAATATACTC
The DNA here is from genome assembly GCA_913049755.1 of uncultured Cryomorphaceae bacterium. The sequence continues at coordinate 419 of CAJWXO010000101.1, read as the reverse complement.
TCTAAATTCTTGAATAAAAATTATTGACTCAAGTCACTTAATTGATTTACAAATCTTAAAGCAAGGGTCTCAGCTTCCAAAATGCTCTTCGCCTCAGTGTAAATTCTGACAATTGGCTCTGTATTAGACTTTCGCATATGAACCCAACTTTCCTCAAAATCTATCTTAACCCCATCTATCCGGCTCACTATTTCATTTTCAAATTGACTTGCCACTTTATCCATTAATTTTTCTAAATCCACTGATGAAGACAGAGTGATTTTTTCTTTTACCATAAAGTAACTTGGATATGATGAACGTAAAGCAGATACCGTTAATCCTTCATTTAAAATCTTCAACTTAGCCAAGTGTGTAAGAAACAATGCTATGCCCACTAAGGAATCTCGCCCATAATGAAGAGGTGGGTATATTATCCCACC
>CAJWXO010000100.1 GCA_913049755.1 uncultured Cryomorphaceae bacterium | reverse complement strand
ACGAATGAGAAGGCGGGCAAACGCTTTAGTTATTTTTTTTGCTCGATCATCAAAGCTTCCAGCACAACCAACCCAGAACAAAACATCCGGAGTTTCATTTCGTGCAGTCATTTCTGCCAGTGTGGGGATGCTAATTAACTCGCTCATAATTTATGAATTTTCAAAAACTTCTATACTGGCATGTTTCATTACAAGATCACTAAATATTCCTGAATATCTTGTGGCTCTTACGATATGATTATCTATCCAGTGATAATTGCCTCCTCTAGGTTTTCCCATTACAATGCCATGAAATGGAAAATTATTAATCTCTAACCAATCTTCTGTGACTTCTCTGTGTTCTTCCGCTCTTGAAGTGAAAAAAGTTATGATATGTCCCTCTGCATACCATTTACTAATGGTCTGTTGAGCTTCTGGATAGACTTTTGCAGTTTTCATTCTCTCAGGCTCTTCATTTGGAATGTCGTCGCAAATAGTACCATCAATATCGATCAAATAATTTTTTACATCCTCTTGCAATACGGGGCTAATTTTTTGACCATTAACAATAATTTCTTGAAGTTTCTCTTTTTGAATCATTTTAATCCTCGTTTATCCACATACCCCTATCTGCCTGAGAATAGGCCCACGGTGCACCATTGTTTTCTATATTGGTATTCATTGTATTTATGCTCTGTGGAGCAGATGACTCCTCCATTACCAGGTATTGCCTCATTTGGACAATTATATCTAAAGGATCAATATTTAATGGACAGGCTTCAACACATGCATTGCATGTCGTACAGGCCCAAAGTTCTTCTCTGGTAATATAATTGTCTAGTAAATTAAGCTCACTCTCAGGATTTTTAATCAGTTCTTCAACGCGCTTGCGAGTTGATATCATAATTTTTCTTGGGGAAAGGAGTTTCCCCGTTTGGTTTGCCGGACACTCATCAGTGCATCTTCCGCATTCTGTGCAAGTATATGCATTAAGTAAATTTGCAAAATGGAGGTCGCTAATATCCTTAGCTCCAAAATGTTTTGGATTATTTGAAATATCTGGGACAAAACTTGAGTCCATCATAGCTTTTATTTCATTTGTGACAGCGACCATAGGGCTTATCGAGCCTCGTTTTGAAAGATTAGAGTACCATGTATTTGGAAACGCAAGGATTATATGAAAGTGTTTAGAGTAAGGTAAGTAGTTCAAGAAAGCGAGAATCCCTACAAAGTGAATCCACCAGGCTGTTTTTTGAATGATGTATAGATTTTCTGATGATATTTGTGCTAGTCCTTGCGCTAAAATATTAGAAAAGAAGAATGGCGCAGAGTTCTTTAAAGAAGCTTCCTCAGCAGCATTCATAATCAATAAAGCGAGCATCAGAACAATTTCAGTGTATAGAATTATATGTGCATCACGTTGAGGCCAACCTTCAAGTTCTTCGTGTCTAAGCCTTGGTACTCTATTCGACCATCTTCTAAATAAAAAGGCTATACATGCAATAATTACTGCAACCCCGAGCCATTCAAATATGGACATAATGGGATTGTAAAAAGAACCCAATGGGTATTTAAAAATCCGATGAGTTCCGAGTAAGCCGTCAAGAAGTATTTCGATGACTTCCAGATTAATTATCACGAAACCCGCATAAACTATCAAATGGAAAAAGGCTGCTAAGGGCCTGGCGCCCATTTTTCCCTGACCTAAGGCAACTCTAGTCATGGTTTTCCACCTTTTAGCTTTTTGATCATTTCTATTGCTCGGTCTAGCTATTAAAAGACCCTTTCTAAGTTGCAATATTTTAAGAGTAAATAATGTTACCCCAATAAAAAGAAATACTGTAAATATGATTTGTTCGATCATGAATTATTTCTCCTTTTTAACAGACTTACGACCCCCAAAGATTGATAGTTCCACATATCGCTTAGGGTGCTCTCGAATATCAAGTAGTAATTTATCCAAAGAATTTACAGTTCGGTCAATATCAAAATAAAGGGAGTCAGAAGATACTAGTTTACCCAAAGTACCTTCGCCAGTTTCCAGTGATTTGACAATTTTATCTAAACGTATCGATGTACTAGAAAGAGATCGAACGGCTTTTCCAGCATTTGCTAAAGCGATGGTATCTGAAATATTCGCAACATTATTGAAGACACGATTTAGCTCATCTCTATTTTCATCTAACATACCTGTCATTTTTTCAATATTTTTTGTGGCCGATCCAATTGCTTCCTTGTTATCCTCTAAATAGATATTTATCTTTTCTGTAATCTCACCGAGATTTGTAAGACTCCTATTTACGCTGCTAAATGATTCCTTGAAGTCAGTCTCAATATCACCTCCTAAAAAGCCAGTGAAAATAGAAATTGCAGTGTCGATGCTGGCTAAGAGCTCTTCAGCTTTTAGTTTTACAGGTAAAACTTCTTTATTTATAGTTTCAGATATTGATTCCTCTAGACTTGATTTAAGAGTGTCGCCATTTTCAACCATGGCGGCACCATTCCCCAAAACTAGGGCAATTTCTTTTGCCCCAAGAAGATCTGAAGATCTTATTTCAGCAACAGTATTTGAAGGAATTGGGTAATCTGTATCAATATTAAATTTTACGATTATTTCCCCAGAATTATTAGGGTGAAGACTCACTTCAATTACTTTACCAATTGCAAACCCATTTATTGTTACTTTTTGAGATTTGGTTATTCCTCCAGTCTTACTGTAAACGGAATGGACCTCAATCCCTTTCTTGAAAAAGTCATTTCCTTTAAGGAAACTGGTTCCGTAATATAAAATTAGTGCGGCTATTAGAATTACAGTTCCGGTTTTAAATTCACGTGAAATCATAGATTACAAGATACGATTATTGGTTAAGGCGTTTAGCTTCTGCAAGGCTAATTTTTTCATCATTTTTATAAGCAACAATAAAAGCATCTATAAATCCAATACTTTTTGCAAATATCATGGCAGAATCACATTGATTTTTTGACTTATATTGACCTTGTAGATACCTGTAGAGCCGTCCCTCTTTTTTTATGGAAACATTACTCAATGTATTAAAAGGTTTTTTATTTAAGGGCTTTTTTAATCCTGATACCGAAAGCTGAACATAAAATATCGGCTTGGAATTTTGTTTTTTTAATTTATTTTCTTCAATTCTTTTTTTCTCTAATTCGCCATTTCCGCGAAGAGAATTTAATTCTCTGCGGGATTTATATAATCCAAAAGATGTTGCTATTGATTTTGCCATTTTCTTTTGACCTGAAACGCTCAGTAAAAAATCTTCTTCCTTACTATTTGTCAAAAATCCTAGTTCAACTAGGACTGATGGCATTGAACATCTGCTTGTAACATAAAGTGGTTGTTGCTTAACCCCACGGTCTCTTCTTCCTGCATCATTTTTGAATGAATTTTGTATTATCTGCGCAAGCTCTATACTTTGATTTTGAAATGCATATTGGTAAAGGGTCAAGGCGATATAGCTTTCAGGCTTTCGAGGGTCATAACCTTCGTATTTCTCTTGATAATTATCTTCTAGAAGTATCACAGAATTTTCTCTTAGTGCAACTTGATTTTCATCATCATGATTTTTCCCCATCACATAAGTTGTGGTCCCATAGGCTGTGTTGTTGTCTACGGCATCGCAATGAATAGATATAAATAGATCACCTTTTTCTCTATTCGCTAATGCCGTTCTTTCATATAATTCTAAAAATCTATCAGAATCTCTGGTTAGAATAACTTCAACGTCTGGAAATTCTTTCTCAATTTCTTTTGCTGTCTCAAGAGCTACGGATAAAGCAATGTCTTTTTCGTATGTTTTATAACGTCTAGTACCCAGATTCCCAGGGTCTTTACCACCATGTCCCGCATCGATAATAACCTTCTGAACTCGATCAGAAGTGGCAGGTGAATTAGTGAATCCGAAATATGGAAAGACTAAAGTGACAATAAGAAACCATGTCAGGCGTTGCATTTGAGTACTTTTGAACTTAATATTAATGATGACGGTTTCAAAATTACGCGCTTTCGCGTTAATCTTCTCTTTTAATTTCGGATTCGGGTTATTTGCTCAGAGTTCAGGAAATGATGGCTCTATTCAATTTCTTTCAGAATCTGAAGGAGAGTATATACCTGAAGATAATGCTGTTATATTAAGAGATAAAGCTCAAGTAATCATGGAAGGTATGGAGCTATATGCTGACTTGATCAGGATTGATTGGGATAAAAATATGTTAACAGCTTATGGTATTGAGCAAAACAATGGAGAAATATCAGGTAAGCCAAGAATAATTCAAGGGGATAGACAATTTGGTGCGGATACTTTGCGTTATAATTACGAAACAAAAAAGGGTTGGATATTTAAGGGTAACACAACTGAGAGTGAAGGGTTTTTACATGGTCAAAAGATCAAGATGATAACCGATAGTAGTTATTTTCTTGGAGGGGCTTCT
>CAJWXO010000099.1 GCA_913049755.1 uncultured Cryomorphaceae bacterium | reverse complement strand
CAAACACTTTTTGTTTATTTCGTCTTGCATCTTATTCGCCCAAACTGAAACATAACTGGACTTTCGATATTCAGAAACTGCCATAACTCCGTGTATTGCATTAGTAATCCATATTTCTTCAGCTTTTAAAAGATCAAATGGACTAATTTTTTCTTCTTTAATAATTAACCCGACACCCTTAGATAATTTCAAAACCTGCTCTCGCATAACACCTCTTAAAGCTCCATCATCTAGAGATGGTGTTGTAATGGAACTCTCTTTTAACAAAAACACATTTCCTCTACTCGTCTCTAAAACATAATTATCATGAGACAGCAGTATCGCATCATCAACATTTTGCTCCTGAGCAAAATTAGCGGTCAAGATGTATAAAGCACTTTGACTCATTTTTAAATTCGACAATAAACCTTTAGATTTTTTATGTTCCTGAAACAAAGCTAGTTTTTGAGACAGAACAGGACTAGGAAAGCCAAAATCATTAAGACCGGCAACATGCAAGCACCAATCAATATTATTTGTGGTTGGCTTATAGCCAAGTTCTCCGTTTCTCCATATACTAAGTCGAACCCTATAATCAGAATCGAGTTCAGGGTTAAACTGTAAAATTTCGGATGCCAGATTGTCAGGAGACCAGTCTAAAGGAATATCCATGCGCAATATTCGCATCGAAGACATCAAGCGAAAATAATGACTTTCCCAAAAACATATTCTCCCTTTATGAATTCTTAATGTTTCGAACAGCCCATCTCCATATAAGTGAGATCTTCGATTAAATGAGATCGATCGATCCTCATTTAATAAACTACCGCCGTACCAAATAGAATTTGAAATCACACTAATTTTGAAATTATCTCAGCCATTTTGGATCCAATGTCGGCCGGGGAATCAACTACATGTACCCCGCACTCTCTCAGAATTGCCTTTTTAGCCTGAGCAGTGTCTTCCGCTCCTCCCACAATAGCTCCAGCATGACCCATTGTCCTTCCTGCTGGCGCAGTCTCTCCAGCGATAAAGCCTACAACGGGTTTTGTGCCATTATTTCTAATCCACTCACCTGCTTCCGCTTCAAGTTGTCCACCAATTTCTCCAATCATAACAATGCCATCAGTTTCGTCATCATCCATTAAAAGAGCCACAGCTTCTTTTGTAGTTGTTCCTATTATTGGATCTCCGCCTATACCAATAGCTGTTGATATCCCCATTCCAGACTTAACAACTTGATCTGCAGCTTCATATGTCAATGTTCCTGACTTAGAAACTATACCTATTTTACCTTTTTCAAAAACAAAACCGGGCATGATACCAACTTTTGCTTCTCCTGCAGTTATGATACCCGGGCAATTAGGTCCAATCAATCTAGAGCCTCTACTCTCTACATAAGGTTTTGCCTTAATCATATCAGAAACAGGTATACCTTCAGTTATACAAACAATAACTTCAATACCTGAATCAGCAGCCTCCATTATAGAATCTGCTGCAAATGCAGGTGGGACGAATAAAATAGAAACATTTGCCCCTGTTGAGTCTACTGCTTCTTTCACAGTGTTAAATACAGGCCTGCTTAGATGGCTCTGGCCGCCTTTTCCCGGAGTCACTCCGCCGACAACATTGGTGCCAAAAGAAATCATCTGTTCGGCATGAAATGTACCTTCTTTACCTGTAAAACCTTGAACTATAACTTTGGAATTTCTATCTACGAGTACACTCATGTGTTTTTTGGATATTGAAATTGATTTTGAAATGCAAAAGTAGGACCCTATGATCCAAATTTTTTAAATTAATTAGCAAATTTCATCTCTTCGATTAAGCGACTTGCTCCGGCGTATTTATCGACCACCCACATAATGTACCTTACGTCGACCATTATATTTCTACATCTCTCTGGAGTGAAATAAAAATCACTCATTGTGCCCTCCCAAACTCTATCAAAATTCAAACCTATAAGGTGACCCTTAGAGTTTAGAGCTGGGCTCCCAGAATTTCCACCGGAAGTGTGATTAGCAGATAGAATACAAACAGGAAGCTTTCCGTCAAAATCAGCATATTTTCCGAAATCCCGGGATTCTAATTTTGATCTAAACTCTTGAGGTAAATCAAACTCATAATCTCCTGGAAGATATTTATCTAATATACCATCTGCTGTTGTTCTATAATTATAGGTCGCTCCATCTTTTGGGGAAAATCCTCCAACTTCCCCAAAAGAAACCCTCATCGTTGAATTCGCATCAGCGGCAAGAGTTGTTCCGGATGCCGAAGCGGCAAACATATAAAGGTTCATCCATTCTTTCATGCCAAACTCAAAAAGACTTTCCTTGTCTCTAGTTTCCAAAAACACAGAACGATATTTATTGATTAAATCTTTCCATAGATCAAAAGCAAGATGATTTCTACACAGCTCAACTATAATGGTATCTGAATAATTATTTGAATTTAATGGAAGACTGTTATACACGTGAGGGCTAAATAAACCTTGCATAAAAGCACCAGTTTCTTCTAAATATTGAATGGGAACACTTAACAGAGTATCGGCTTTTCCAGCCCTTATCCATTCATTGACAAGGTTTTTAGAAGCCCTACGATCCAGTTCTAAGTCATAATTCTTTTCAAAAGATTGCAGAGCTTTAATTGCCTTATCAATATTGCCGCCCCTATCTGACAGCCTAACAAGATCATTTGCTAAACGACTCCAAGTCAGGAGTTCCCAGTTCCTTAATACCTCCTGAAAATATACTATGCTCTTCCTGCCATTTTCTAATGACGATACTTGCTTATCAAATTCTTCAACAAGATCAACCGCCCTGAATGCATTTTCATGATTGGCCGAGTGATATTTTACAACTTTTTCTTGTCTATGTCTCAAAGTATCAATACCATGGGAAACAGACATTCCCTCTATCTGACCGATCCATTTTTTCCATCCATTTGAAACCGATGCATATTTTGACGCATATTGAATCTTAACTTTAGGATTAACACGCATAGCGCTATCCCAAGTATTTAAAATAATCTGTCTTAATTGAACCTTGATAGGTAACATTACATCAACTTGTTGAGCGACCTCGCTAACAGGCAAATAGCTAGTTGTCCTACCTGGAAAACCATAAATCATTGAAAAATCACCCTGACTTACACCCGCAAGACTAATTGTTAACGGATTATTCGAAGCTAAGGGGATATTTTCAGGTGAATAATCAGATGGGCTTCCGTCAGGCGCAGTGTAAACTCTGAATATAGAAAAATCTCCGGTATGCCTTGGCCATACCCAATTATCTGTATCTGCACCAAACTTACCAATAGCGCTTGGCGGTGCACCAACTAATCTTATATCTGAAAATCTTTGAGATACAATTCGGATAAATTGGTTACCGTAATAAATCGACTTAATTTCTACCCGAATGGACTTTCCTGATGCAGGATTTAATTTTATCAAGGAATCAATAGCTTGCTTTTCACCTAAGCCATTGAGCATAAGAGGGAGGATCTTGTCTGAGACGTCTTCAATACTAATTATAAAATCTACATATAATCCTTCATTGGGTTTTTCATCTTCCATCGTCGCTGCCCAAAACCCATGCTTTAAGTAATCGTTTTCAACGGAGGAGTGTTTCTGTATAGCTCCATAACCGCAGTGGTGATTGGTTAGTACCAAACCTTTTGATGATATTATCTCCCCTGTACAAAAACCGCCAAAATGAACTATTGCATCTTTGAGACTTCCGCTATTGGCTGAGTATATGTCTGAAGCAGACATTTTCATCCCTTTAGAAATCATATTAAGTTCTTGATTAACTAGGTCTGTTGGGAGCCACATTCCCTGTCCTGATAAAAATAAAGGGAAAGCAAATGAAATGACGATTGGGATTAGTATTTTCTTTATCATAGAGTAAAGATAATATCTTAGCTAGATGAAAATGATTAAATACTTATTATCAGCTTCAGTGATTGTTGCTGTTATCTCTTGTCAGTCAAACTCCTTAAAGATTGACATTGATCTTAAGAATTTCATTCCTACTGATGGGGAAGGAATGGCTATGATAAATGTTAGAGACTCTTCGAAATGGATTGTTGCCGATTCCATAATGCTAGAAGAGGGAAAAGGTCAGCTTTCATTTTCACCTGAAGGCCCCACTTCATTTTACCTAAGTATCGGAGGACTACCTCAAGCAATTGCTGGATTCGGTCATCTTGGTAAATTGACTTTATCGGGCGATGCTTCAATATTACCTTTTCAAGGAAAACTAGAAGGAACAAGAACTCAAGATGACCTTAACTTATTCATAAAAAAACAAAGTGATTTTAGAGAATTCACAAATAGCTTGAATGAAACGTATAGCATAGCTTCCTCAGCAGGAGATACTGCAACTCTTGACTCGTTGAGTTCTATTATGGATAACAAATATGCCCTGTTGCAAAAAGAAACCAAAGAATTCGCACTAGGACATGATGTTTTAGGTGCATACATAACC
>CAJWXO010000098.1 GCA_913049755.1 uncultured Cryomorphaceae bacterium | reverse complement strand
CATTTAGTTCGTGAGCTTTTAGAGCGGTATCACAACGATCCTTTGGTTCAAATTGTTGCTGTGGGTCATCAACGGATAGAACCTATTGTAATGGAAAAAACTCATTTTTTAATGATGCCATTGGATAGAATAGAAAAGAGATGGTTTATTAGATTTCCTCCTACTCACCTTTATCATTGCGCGCGAATGGCAGGTAGCAACGATTTTTTTCGATCTATTGCCTCGGCTAGAGGTTTTCGTGCGAATATGCGTTTGAAGAAAATCTTAGAGGATTTACCTAGCCCTCCTATTGTTGTCTATTGCAGCGGAACTTTAATGTACGGAAACAATAAGGTGGCTGTGGATGAAAGTGCTCCAATAAAACCTATTTCATATGCCCGCAAATACGAAAGGGCAGAAAGGCCTTGGTATATAAAGTCAAAAAAAATGCATATTCGCATGGCCTTTCCTGCATGGATTTTGGGGGGAGATTCATGGTTTATTAGTTTTTATATCAAACCTTCGCAGTTAAGAAAAAAGGTACCTATCTATGGGGATGGGAATCAACAAATGAGCCTTATTCATGTTCAAGATGTAGCTGGTCAGCTTATTCATATAGCTGAGCAAGGCATAAAAAGTAATCATTATAATGTTTATGGCACAGAACTAATTACTCAAGCAAATTTCGCAGAGACTGTCGCTAATGAAATTGATCTTGAAACAGATATTTTGAGCTCACATGACATTGAAACTAAATATGGAAAAACAGTTTACGAGGCCTTAACCTCTTCGATGCCTATTAAGACTCAACATATAAATTGGCGAGCAAGCTATAAGTTCAAATTTCCTAATTGGCGAAAAATGGTAGCAAAGGTTATAAGAGTAGATGCCCATGATTAATGCTTTTTTTGAAAGTCGTAAAGCATATATTCACCGAGAGTCCCAAGTTTTGTCTTGGATATTTTTGAGTCTAGATGCCAAAGAAAAAGTCTGATCTTGCTGGGAAGCCTTTTGTGAATTCCTCTGTAATACCAGGCAGGAAAAAAAATACTATAGCCACGTTGATATTCACAAGATAATGTTGAACTTGATTTAACTTCCGAGGTTGAGTAACATTTTGAAGCTAAAAAATTAGTCGGGGAATAACCGCCCCAAATTTTTTTTAGGCGGCTAAAAGCGCGACCAAACTTCCCTTTCAGAGACTCAATAATAATCCCACCAACATACCATTTATTTACAAAGGTTAGCACCAAGTTGCCTCCTGGAAGAAGAAGTCTCTCGAGTTCCTTTATTGAAGCATTTAAATCATTCACAGTATTTAATGCCCCGAAGAAGACATATATCATGTCGTATCGCTCTCCAGGAAATTGGCTCTCGATATCCTCCACACTTCCCTCTTTCACTATGGCATTTTGAAGATTTGATTGAATAATTTTTTCGTTTGCGATGCGAACCATCTCTGCAGAAACATCCATCCCGTTGATTTGAGCGTTAGGAAATGTTTGGGCAAAATGTACCATGTCAAAACCCGGACCAAATCCAATTTCCAATGCTTTAGTGAAATTATATTTCCTTACATGCTCACGAAAAGATTGACGAATTCGTTGAAGTGTATCATTTTCCCAATATCGATGTTCAAAATCAATGGCATCTTTATCGTAATAAGTCCCTACACTATGGTAATAGTTCGTTTTCATCTTTTATTTTTTTTGAAATTAGATCAGGACTCATTAATACTGCACCAAAAGTCCAAAATAAAAATGCAAATGCTGGTTGGTTCAAAAAATTATTTACGTTCATATGAAATCCATAGGTTACCATACCAAGAAAAAAAGGCAATGTCTTTATTTGCGCTTGGCCCGTACTTGAATACCCACGATAAATCCAAACTATAAATATTATCATAAATAGAATAGTTGATGGCCATCCGTTTTCGCTAAGTTGTAGTAATAATTCGCTATGTGCAGAACCTCCGGACCCTTTTGGAATATCATCAGGATTTCTAACACTTAATCGATTCATTAAAGTGGATTCTTGGAATGGGATATATTTAAATTGATATGTACCAGGACCAAATCCCCAATGTGGCCTCTCTTGAAACATTTTGAGTGCACTGAGCCACCGGTTCAACCTTTCAATATTGCTATCATCTGATTGGACATTTGTAACGGAGAGGGTTTCTTGAAAAATATTCGTATCTGGATTATGACTTTCAATTTTATTAAAAGCAAAAGCTTCACGAATATTTTCAGATCCAATAGTTACAAGAAATAAAACGATTATAATCGGTCCAACTAATCTCATTTTGATTGGCAAAAATGAAAATAAATAGGCTGTTAACATTAATGTGAAACTTATCAAAGCCGCTCGGGATTCGGAAAATATTACGATTGCCAAGGCTATTGTAGCAAGAATAAAATACTTCTTGTCCATTCGCCCATTTCCTAGTGCAAATCCACCCAGTATAGCGGCAACAGCTCCGACATATGTACTTGAATAGTAAAATGGTTTAAATATGCCAGTAATCGTAATTGGGTTAAAATCAAAATTAAAAAATTGATATAAACCCCAAAGAATTACAGCAGAGAATGATAAAGAATATAGTTTCAGCCATTTGAATACCTCACCTTTCCCATATCGAAGAGCACCGTAAAAAAATACAAATACAAAAACCCCATTCAACAGTGAAAATTTCATTGATATCTCAAACACTGAACTCATAATCAGAGGTAATGCAAAAGAAATAACCCATAATGCAGGAAGTGGAGTTTTTAATATTAACCGATAATTTCTTTTATCTAATAGGTCGAATAATAATACTAAAGCTAAGACCCCTATTAGCCACTCTGCTGGCAACATTAAATCAAGTCCACCGATACTTAAATTTAAACTTAAGGGGAGGGATAATGCGAGTAATGAAAATAGACTTTGTATCCAATTTTTTTTAACGATCACAAATGCTGCAGAAATAGCAAATAACCCAGCGGTAATTAATTCCCATTTATCGATTGACCAAACGGAGATAAAGTAAACAATCAATAAAAATAGAGGCCCTATTAAATTTTTAAAATTTAACATCGGGGGTTTAGGTTTTTATATTCGAAAATCCCCAGAGAGCGATATAGGCTAGAAATGAACCAAGCAATCCATAGAACCAGAATGGCAATCCAGATGGCGATAGAGGAATTTGAGCATTTGAGATAATATATGACTTTGGTGTTGGTGCTTTTTTATAGCCCTCAAGTGTTTTGTTTTTTCTTTGGAGAGTTGTTAATTCTTTTACAGCTGTTCCAAATTGATTCTCTTTCTGAAATAGCAGAGCCGCTAATGCCAAAGAGTCTTTTTGCGCTTCCGTGCGCAATGAATCCAATGTTTGTCTCAAAGATTTTGTCTCATTTGATAATCTCAATAGATTACTTCTTGTAAACTCTAGACTTTGCTCTACATTTTGTCGAAGCATTTCTTCTTTGATCGAATCACCCCATCGAATAATCATATTCGCTGCATTTGCTGCCATTGTTGCTTCGGACGCTTTGACTTCAACTTTGACAGCTCCATTTCGGGTTCGACTGATATCAAAATCTAATTCTTCACCAAAGGAATTCTCAACTTCTTGTCTAAGAATATTACTATTTAATATTTCAATATGCGCATCTATTTCAATAGCTGATCCAAAGCCTATTCCATTTTGATTGATTTGTTCTTCCATTAAAGTTAAGGGGACAAAAAATGTAGCCTCTGCTTTATAATTTGGTGGCTTTAAAAGCATTAAAAAAGTAATAATTACACCTGCGATTCCACTAAGAAATATGAAGTTTTTTTTCATGATTATACTAGTTTTTTCTCGATATAATTATCGATAACTCTATTTTGGATACTATCTGGCCAAAAGCCACTGGTATGCTCAGAGATTTCTGAATCACTATTTTCCCCTCGGAAGTTTTTATAGAATTTTTTTTTAAAAATATCTTGTGCTTTTTTCTCTATCCAGTTCCCAATAAAATTATCTGTCACTTCATTTCTGGTTCCAGATAAAGATAAAGCATCATATAAACGCCAGATAGAAAATGTACTGGAATTAAATGTATAGGCTTTTTCAGGAATAAAGTTTGGAAAGTAATCCTGAATAAATGTATTTTTCTCATAGAACTTACCCAGTAGACCTTTATTATGAAGAATCATTAGTGAAGCCGATTCAACAGCAGTATAAATATTTTTTTTATTTAATTCTAAATGATTTTCATCAATAAAAAAATTGGTACAGAAATATCGCTTATTGTTGAGTAAAAATATTTTTTTAAATACAGTTAGAAATAATCTTGCAGACCAAGCTCTATTATTTTTTGTGATTATAAAATAGTCGATATCATCATCATCATTATTGGCTCCAAGTTTTGATAATGACCCCGAAAGATAGACTCCTTTTACAAAAGGGAAATTGCTAATTAACCATCCCATTCTTTTTGAAATTCTGAGTAATCTGGAATTCCTTTTTAAATTATTGA
>CAJWXO010000097.1 GCA_913049755.1 uncultured Cryomorphaceae bacterium | reverse complement strand
ACCATGAAACTTGATAAGGCTTTACCTTGTGAAACAGGTAAAGTCATGAGAGGGGACCAGAATGTCTCGGCATTATTGCCATAACCGTCATTTGAACGATAGAAAGAGCCACCCTGAGATTCAAAAAAATGAACTTTCGGAGTTAACCATGAAATCTCGGCATATCCTCCATCACCACCTCCGGTTTTAATGCCTGAATTTGGAGAAAGAAGACTTCCATCTAAATAAATTGTTCCATTATCCTGACCACCTCCTAATATCTTTCTGTCTCTTCCCACGGAAACACCAAACTGAGTAAACGTGTTATAATTCTTATTTCTTTCAGCCCAAGTCAATCCACCGTCAGAAGACTTAAAGACACCTCCATCATTAACGGCATAAACAATATTTGAATTATTTGGGTCAAAAACCATATCATGGCTATCTGAATGAATGTATATTGGGTTGCCAATACCTCCATAATTGGTCGTTGCTTGGCTCCAGCCCTGGCTCAATGACCATTTCCATATCGTTATGCCACCAAGATAAATTAAGTCTTTGTCATGAGCAGATACAGCAAAAAGCAAATCATACTTTCCCTGACAAGTTTGGTTCGAAGAAAATTGACTATTCGTGTAACAGAGTGGATCAAAATTATTTGATCTTTGTCCAATCTTACTCCATGTTGTACCTCCATCAATAGATCTGTAAACCGCACGGAGCTTGTTTCCATTTGTTTGAACACAGTAAACATAATTTTCGTCTTGCGGGCTAATTGAATATCTCACTCGTGCATTTGACGGGCTCCCCACGCGAGGAAGACTGGTGGAAGTTATTAATGCTGCTGAAATTTCTGTAAAAGTTGATCCATCAGATGAATACATTGTATTTCCATTACGGTTCACAAATAACTTACCAGTTACAGAAATTGCAAAATCCCATATATTACCTCCTAAGAGCCCGGCCCAAGTGAGTCCACCGTCTGTTGTCTTCTTAAACCCTGTATTGGTGGCAGCATATACTGTGTTTCCGGATGGATCAGTAGGGTCTGCTTCAATCCTAGGAACTGTACTCCATCCTAGTGTAGTAGATAATTCCGTCCATGTATTTCCCCTGTCTGTTGACTTTAAAACACCTTTACCCATGAATTGGGGTGATGAACTTGCTCCACCACCACCATAACCTTGAAAAAGCTCTCCGGTTCCGACATAAATATCGCCATTAGGAGTTTGGGTCATGGAAACAATACTCTGATTGTGGGTTGGATCACCGATATGACTCCAGGTTGCTCCGCCATTTATTGATTTGAATATTCCCCCTCCAACAGATCCCGTATACAGATGGGAAGAGTTGTCTTTATCAATAATTAAAGCTCGCGTTCTTCCACCATAATTGTCCGGACCTTTTGTCTCCCAGGTTAGAGAATTCGTTTTGTTGGTTGGAAGAGCGTTTATTTCATCTGTTGCCTTTTGGATATCAGCTTGAGTAACTAACCCGGTTATTTCATTCGCTCGCATTGAATTGATGTACTCCCCATAATCCGCAATTCCATTCGGTGCAAACGCATTGTTGTCACGCGGCTGGTATCGGTCTTCTTCGCCAGAATTAAAGAATGAAAAGGCTATCGCAATTACTAAAGGAACTGAGCCTAAAAAATAATGTTGAATTTTTAATCGCATTGTTATATAATTTTCTTTCTGTTAAAAATACTACGAAATTGGTTATAAAATGTGTTTTTCTGCATGATAAGAGCTACGTACTAACGGTCCGCTCTCAACATGAATAAATCCTAGTGATAAAGCTTCCTCCCTTAGCTTTTCAAAAATATCTGGTTCAATAAAACTATCGACAGGTAAATGTTTTGATGTTGGCTGAAGATATTGACCCAAAGTGACTACATCTACATGCGCTTCCCTTAATTCGTTCAAAGAATATCTTACCTCATCAATTTCCTCACCCAAGCCAAGCATAATTCCTGATTTAGTTCGATGAGCACCATTCTCTTTTAAATATTTTAAAACTCCGAGACTTCTATCATATTGAGCCTGAATTCTCACTTGTCTTGTCAATCGCCTGACGGTCTCCATATTGTGTGAGATTACTTCTGGCGCTGCTTCCAAAACCCGATCTAATTGATCTTCAAGCCCTCTAAAATCTGGAATCAGGGTCTCCATTGTAGTCCCAGAACTTATTCTACGAATTGCATTTATCGTTTCAGCCCATATGATTGATCCCCCATCGGGAAGATCATCTCGGTCAACACTAGTAATTACAGCATGCTTTACTTTCATCAACTTTATAGACCTACCTACACGATCAGGTTCATCCCAATCTACTGGTAAAGGTCTTCCTGTCGCAACATTGCAAAACCCACATGAGCGAGTACAAGTATTGCCTAAAATCATAAAAGTCGCAGTACCCGCTCCCCAGCATTCACCCATATTGGGGCAATGGCCTGATTCACAAATCGTATGCAGCTTGTATTCGTCAACTAAAGATCGTACTTGCTTAAAGTTGTCTCCAGTAGGAAGTTTCACCCTAAGCCATTTAGGCTTCCGCTTTGGAGCTACAAAAGTTGCATCGTTAGACATATGTTTCTAAACAGATAAAATTATAATATGTTCAGTTAAAATAGCATTTTTTTTGAAAATTATTAGTCAATTTAATGCCTTAAACATTACTCTCTGCTTGGGTAGATTCAATTGATCCAATAAAAGCCGGGCACTTTTCAACGGTCCCGCAAGAAGCTAAACCAAATACAAAAAGAATGATAAGTAAAAAAGATCCTGTACGTTTCATATTTTGAAGTTTAACCAAAAGTACGAATTTAGCACTATCATGCCTAAACCAATAAAAAGTGAATTACTTCCAATATTTCCAGAAAAATGGGAAAATGCTTTGAAACCATACTGGTCAGAAGATTCACAATATGATTTAAAAGTTAACATTCAGCGTCGTTATGACAGTGAAATTGTTTATCCACAAATTCAAAATATCTGGAAAGCATTTTCCTTGACCCCTCCAAAAAATGTCAGGGTTGTTATACTTGGACAAGACCCTTATCATGGCATCGGTCAAGCCAATGGATTAAGTTTCTCCGTGGATGATGGTGTCAAAATTCCGCCTAGTTTAAGGAATATTTTAAAGTTATACTGCTCAGACACTGGCTACAAGCAACCAAAAAGTGGCAATCTTGAAAAATGGGCAAAACAAGGCGTATTGCTCTTAAATAGTTCTTTATCTGTACGAAAAGAGACTCCAGGAAGTCACTCAAGTTTACCGTATAAATCTATGTTGAATAGTGTTTTAAGATATTTGAATTCATCTAAGAATGGAGTGGTTTTTTGGCTTTTAGGGAATCAAGCACAAGGTTATGACTCCGTGATAACTAATACAAATCACCTTTGTTTAAAAACCTCACATCCCTCCCCTTTGTCGGCGCATAGAGGATTTAATGAATCACAACTATTTTCCAAGACTGATAAGTATTTAAAAAAGGAAGAATTGAACAATATCAACTGGTGTCTTGAATCATAGGTATTACCTTTAGAAACAATATGACAATCCTTCAATATTTTCTATTAACACTGACCGCAGGAGCTGCTATATTTTCAGCCTGGAGATTAAGTTCTAAAAAATCTCAAGGCATTGACGAAAAAAACCTAAATCAAATAGAAGAACTTCAATTATCTCTAAGAGATGCTCAAATAGAAGTTGCGACACTCCAAGAAAGACTTAGAACGTTAGAAAATAAAAAGTCTGAAATGGCCAAGGAATTTAAACTTTTGGCAAATGAAGCTCTTCAACAGCAGTCCGAAGAATTAAAAAAACAATTAAAAGAGACTAACTCCTCTCAGCTCTCTCTTGTTCTATCCCCTTTTAAAGAAAAACTCGAACAATTTGGCAAAAATGTTCAAGACACTCATGAAAAAGGTCAACGTGAGAGAATCGAGCTAAAAAGTGAAGTGAATAAACTTGTTGAACAAAATGAAAAATTAAAGAATGAAGCAAACCAACTGAGCAAAGCCTTGAGGGGCGATGTGAAGATGCAAGGAAATTGGGGAGAAATGGTTCTCGAGAAACTATTGGAGAGGACTGGGCTTACAAAAGGAAATGAATATAGTGTTCAGGAAAGTATTACTAATAACGAAGGAAAGCGTTATCAACCAGATGTAGTCCTTCACCTTCCAGACGACAAGAATATTATTATTGATAGCAAGGTTTCTTTGGTGTCTTATGAACGATTCGTTAATGCCGAAGATGCTGAAGAACAGTCAGAAGCTATGAAAAATCATTTAATTTCAATCCGAAGTCATATCAAAGGTTTATCAGAGAAAAATTATCAAAATTTATATGGTGTATCTCTTGATTTTGTCATTCTTTTTGTGCCAATTGAAGGCGCTTACAGTGTTGCCTTGCAAGCAGAGCCAGGTTTATATCAAGAAGCATTTGATAAAAACATTGCCATGGTAAGCGCAACTAGCCTATGGTCAACTTTAAGAACTGTTGGAACTTTGTGGAAGC
>CAJWXO010000096.1 GCA_913049755.1 uncultured Cryomorphaceae bacterium | reverse complement strand
TCTAGAATACACAACAATCGATACGCTCATAAAACATGCGTTTAGAACTAAGTCTGCTTGAAAGGGTTTGAAAACAAAAAAAGGAGTCCTCATCAATATTCTGCGTTACTCTAAATATTGTACCCTATACAGCCATTAACCTATTCATTTATTCCAAGGCGTTTTTCGATTAAAAATCTATTCCTCCTTTGAAGAAGAATTGGGTACAAGTTAAATAATACATTAAATAATAGCAGCATCCAAAAATCATAGAAACGATAATTTATAATAAGCAAAACCTGAATTCCTAAAGTAATAACAAGCGAAATGAAGTGAGACGTTTCAGACTGTTTTGTCTCCTCTATAAATTTAATAAATCTGTCTCCTTTTTTGCCTTTTAAGTAAACTCTACGGTTTAAGTACTTGAAGAAGGAATTGATAAGTAATTTTCGAAAGAGAGGAACACCGATTGACTTAAAGAACAGTTCAGACTCCATTTTTCGCTTAACATAGTAGTTATTAGGAAACCTGAAATACTTAAAAGTTTGAAAGATCATGAATGCAAAGAAGATAATGGCCCAGGCAATGCAGAACAAAATTACTGTACTAAAGAACATATTGATCTCAACGATGAGTCGTTTGTATAATAGATAAGAAATAACCGAAGAAACAATGAAAGCGAAGAGCACAATCATGATTTTAATATGCTTGCTTTTATTTGTAAACATTAATGGTTCAATTTTTTATTGAGGCCCCTTCTACCCAATCAATAGTTTTCTTAACTCCCTCCTTAAGTGAGGTGATTTTTAATCCGAGTTCATTTATGGCTTTATTAGCGTCAACTTTCCAGTCATATTTTCCCTTTGCTATCCATTTTGGAGTGATTAAAGGCGTCCCTCCAAATGGGATTTTCATTAACTGTATTCTCGAGAACAACATCTGAAAGCCAATTGGAAGCTTGATCATTTTTCGATGTATCCCCGATTCAATAGCCAAAATTTTAAAGAATGAATTATAATCATGGTTTTCTCCTCCCAGAATGTAAGTATGCCCTTTCTTTCCTTTTTCCATAGCTAGAATATGTCCATCTATAACATCATCTATAAATACGTAATTCCCGATCTTCGTTCCATCACCTGGTATAATTCTCCATTTGCCTTTGACATATTTATAAATCAATTGAGTCACAGATTGTGGTTGGCCAAAAAGAAAGGGACCATAAACACGTGTGGGTGAAACGATAGATACATCAAGCCCAGCAATAACAAAATCTTTAATCCTAGATTCAGATATCGCTTTAGAGCTTTCATATTCATTAAAGAAGTCGAAATCCCTTACATAGGTCTCTGTGATGTCATCACTTACCGATGCTCCATATACTCCCGCTGTAGAAGTGACAATAACTTTCGAAACTCCTAATTCTTGGGCGACCTCCAATACATTCACAGTAGCAGTTACATTAATGTCGAAATAAATTTTCGGGTCTTTTGCCCAAACCTTTGCAAACGCAGCTAGGTGATAAACTTTACTACAACCCTGCATGGCATCTTTAATTGACTCCTTATTCATGACGTCACCCTCAAAAATGGTGACATTTGGATGCTTGATATCGGTGGCTTTTTTCTCAGATCTTACCAGAACATGAATTTTTTCACCTGAATCTATGAGTTTCTTCAACAAATGTGACCCTATATATCCTGTTCCTCCCGTTATAAAAATGCTCATGCTATTTTTTCCTTATAATTCTTGAAACTTTCTCTAGACCAATTAGATACAGTTTTACTCAGCCATTCAGGTTCATCCAATGGTAAGCCATGACCTGATGTCGGGTGCCAAATCAAATCTCCTCCAAAATGATTGTGTATCTTTTCAATACACGATGGAGAAACCATTCTGTCGCCTTTTGATCCAATAACCAGGATGGGGATTTCTGGTTTCCCCCCCTTTAATTCGTATCTCATTCCTGCAAGTATCTGTCTGAGGATATTTATCCTAGACATTTTACGTTTCTTTTGAATCAAAATCCAGGTATCTAAAAGTTTATCAACCATTCCGGGCTTATTTGAATTTACCTTTATAATTAATCGTTCCCGCTTCTTAATGCTATTGGTTAAAAGAATTCTGAGCATATCTCCTCGAATAGACTTATTTGCTCGTTCATTGGTTGAACATATTCCTTTAAAACTTGAATTGACCATAATGAGTCCGTCAAAATCATTTTTATAGTTAATGGTCCATTCGGTCGCTAGCATCCCTGCTAAAGAAGTGGCAAAAATAATGTTGTGCTCTTCAGGGTTGATTCTATCAATCATGTCTTTGCGCATGAAATCGACCATCTTTTTAAAACTAGAAGGTGCATTAGTTTTGTGGTAAATCCCAGCACCGGGTAAGTCCATCAAATGTATTTTCGCTTCAGGCATCTGTGATTCAAGCAAATTGACAAAATTCCCCCAGTGCCCTGACTCTCTTGTCAGACCTCTAATAAGATAGATGTTTAGCTTTTTTTTATCCAACTTTCGCCTTATTATAATTTATATCTGGATGGAATCTAAGCGCTGTCAAACTGTTGGTCCATGCCATAGCAACGTGTACTATAAAGGCAATCCAAATAGTTCCAGAAGCAGCGGTTAAAAGACATAGAACTATCCCTAATGGAATCGCTCCAATTGTTTCATCCAATCCTTTTGGAATATGTGTTGCTGAGTAGAGTGCAGTATTTATAGCAATTGCAGTCCAAATTCCTAATGGTTCGATCAAAGGAACAAATAATAGTCCTCTGAACAAAAATTCATAACCAAATAAATATAATGCCCATCCGAGTAAATTTTTAAAAAGAATACTTCGATTCCAGTTCTTCGCTCTTATTTGAGGATAATTAACCAAGTTCTTTGGTTTTCTTGCACTGTAAGTGGCTAAAGGAACGACCAGGACGCATAGGCCCAATGTCCACCAAACAGTAAACATTGTCGTTTTATGAATAAAGGTTAATCCGTAATCGGCTAGACTGATTTCTGGAATGAGTATTAGACACAGAATTGTTGGAACGATCCCCATTGAAATAAAACCGAAATATTTCGTGAAAAATATATGTTTAACGGAAGCATCATCATGCTCGTACTTATTATAAAAGTAGGACTTTATTTTTTCTGATTGAGCGGTGAACCAGTAAATCACAAAGAATATGAGCGCCGCAGCTATAGGTAGAAAAACCCTCATTTCGCCCTTTCCCCATGCAAGGTCCATTGGTAAATATTCGTACATTATTGTTTTTTATTTAAATATCCATTGTCTTTATACCACTCCAAACATTCTTTGAAAGCTTCCTCCATTGGAGTGCTCGGTAATTGAAGTTCTTTTCTGGCTTTATCTGCTGAGTAATAAAAATTGTCACATGCAATCGCTGCCAATTCTTTTGTCACGGCCGGTTTATATCGAAATATTTTGGCGAGAAATGAATTGATACTTCCATAGGCTCTCATACCTGCATTGCCCATTCCAAGTTTCGGTGCTTTCCCGCCAATGGATTGTGCGATTTTCTCGAAGGCATCTCTGTATGATAAGTTTTCATTTCCGAGAATATAGCACTCACCTATTCTTCCCATGGTTATCGCATTGGCTATAGCTACCGCGGCGTCTTTAACAGCGATGTAATTCTTTCCCCCGTGAGTATAACCTGGTACTTTACCATTGTAAATAGCCAAAACCATCGTGCCAGAACTTGGTTTCGAGTCATAAGGGCCGATCATAAATGTTGGATTTACTATAATCGCAGGAAGGCCGTCATTTTTTACTGCATCAAGCAATAAATCTTGCGCTTTCTTTTTCGAATCCATGTAGTCTAGTCCATATTTATGTGCCGTATATTCGTTCGTTTCATCTCCAAGCTCTTCTAACGAACTTCCATTTCCAAATGAATTAGCCGTTCCAACATAAACAAGACGTTTTATTTTGTTGTCTTTAATGGCTTGTATTACATTTTCAGTTCCTTCAATATTCACCTTATTAATAAAAGGATCTCTTGCAGGATACATACTCGTAGAGGCTGCACAATGTATTACAATATCGTGACCCCTGAATGCAGCATTAAGAGAGTCTATATCAAGTATGTTCCCGTAAAACTTATTAATATCCAGCCCATCAAGCGTTTTTGAAGTAGTTCCCTTAAGCAGTAGCACACTGACTTGGTGCTCTCTTGCAATTAATTCTCTTACAAGGTTACTACCTAAAACACCATCTGACCCTGTGACAATAACTTTCATTTGAATCGAATTTCAATACTTTTACTGACTAATATAGATGACGGCACTTTTCCCTTTTTTTAATTTGTGCCAATATTGGATTCACAAGAAATAAAGGCCCCATCGTTCATTTAATAGCGCGAAACTATTTATTCATGATGGAGTTCTGAATTGTTTGGTTAAAAAATAGCTTACAAAAAGGATATTTATTTGAGAATAAATATATATAAAACGTTATAAATCAATAAATTATATAAATAAAAAAGGAGACTCTCGTGAAAAAGTCTCCTCTTTAGTACCCCTGACCATTCCAT
>CAJWXO010000095.1 GCA_913049755.1 uncultured Cryomorphaceae bacterium | reverse complement strand
TTGCGACAATTTCACAAGGGCAAGAAATTGATACAGTATTCAAAAAAATCATTTTATCCGATGTTAACTTATTAGAAATGAGAGCATCCGAAAGAACTCCGAT
The DNA here is from genome assembly GCA_913049755.1 of uncultured Cryomorphaceae bacterium. The sequence continues at coordinate 4,511 of CAJWXO010000095.1, read as the reverse complement.
GACAGTGCTTGACTTGTCTAGTAAATCTTTACCAAGTGAAATTCGAGGGAATACATTAGAAAATTTGAATAATGGACTTGATATCCCTTATTTAATTCAATGGACACCATCTATAACTCAATCCTCTGATGCTGGAACAGGAATGGGGTATACATATCTAAGAATGCGAGGTATGGATCAAACAAGGATAAATGTTACGATTAACGGTGTGCCCATAAATGACCCTGAATCACATGGCGTGTTTTGGGTAAACACACCAGATCTTACATCATCCATCTCCTCTTTACAAATTCAACGGGGGGTTGGTACCTCTACCGTTGGTGCAGGAGCCTTTGGGGGGTCTATTTCCATGGAGGTTGGAGTTCCTGAGAAAGAAGCAAGTACAAAAGTAATTTTTGGAGGAGGTTCTTTTGGAGCATCTAGAGCAACATATATGATTAATTCCGGATCTCTAGGAATTTTAAATAGTAAAAACAAGCCCTTTTCTTTTGTCGGTCGGTTATCTAGTTTACAAAGCCAAGGGTTTATTGATCGTTCAGCTGTGGATCTTAATTCATATTTGGTAAGTGGGCAATATAAAACTAAGAATGCCACTGTTCGTCTGGTTCACTTTAGTGGCAATGAAAGAACACAACAAGCGTGGGGTGGAATTCCTGAAGTTAAATACAATGCTGAGGGGCCTGGTTCTTTTTCTGGATTAGAAGATTACATCTCAAGAAATGGTTTGGATGGAGCGGATGCGCAAAATCTTTTAGACTCTAGAAATAATACTTATAATTCTTATCGATATCCGAATGAGATTGACCGTTACAAGCAAACTCATACTCATTTTATAAGTCAAATTAAATTGCCTTCAAATTGGAGGTTTAACTTCAATGCATTTCTTGTAAATGGAGAAGGTTACTTTGAGCAGTATAAAACCAATGAGTCATATTCGGACTATGGGCTATTAAATCCAGTAATTAATGATAGCGCTATTCAAAATACAGACCTGGTTCGTCAACGTTGGTTATCAAATTCTTTAATTGGCACACACGCTTCAATAGTTAAAAAAATTAATGATGCCCAATTCATTTTGGGTGGGTTTGCACAAAGATATTTAGGGGACCATTATGGAACACTTCCATGGATGCGAGTTAATCCTCTCGAGGGTATTTCGCCGATGTTATTACCTCCAGATTATGTTCCTGATTACGATTATCAAAGTGCAAATCGATACAGATATTATGAAAATATAGGAGATAAGTTTGATTTTACGGCATACCTTAAAGCTGAAATTCCTTTCGGAAAAAATTGGTTGGCCTATGGAGATCTTCAAATACGTTCAGTAAACTACCTTATCAACGGAATTGCAGATGATCAAACAAATCTTGATTTTGAAAATAGTTTTCTCTTTTTCAATCCAAAAGCAGGTTTAGATTACCAAATAAATAAAAATAGCAGACTGTACGCATCGACGGCCATTGCTAATCGCGAACCCGTTCGAAATGATATTATTGACTATGGTGTTTCAGATACTGCGTTGCCTGAAACATTGCTTGATATCGAAGTAGGTTATCAAAACAGAGACAAAAATGGATTCTTTGAAGCAAATATTTATTTGATGGAATACTCGAATCAATTGGTTCCAACGGGTGCAATCAATGATGTTGGCGCTGCTTTAAGAATGAATGTTAACAGTAGCTACAGGAGAGGTATAGAGTTGGCTGGAGAGCGTAAATTAACGGATCAATTCATAATTGGCTTTAATACTACCTTGAGCAGCAATAGAATTTCTGAATTTGATGAAGTCATGATCGACTACCTAGACGGTGAAGCAATAAATACAGTTTTTGAAAATAGTCAGATAGCCATGTCCCCTAATACTATTTCCAACGGGATGATCCAGTGGAACTATGATATGAACAAAAATATTCAAGGGCATTTACAACTTCGTGCAAAATATGTTGGTCGTCAATATTTAGATAATACCGAAAATGAAAGCAGAAGCTTGAATCCTTATCAAACCGTAGATTTTCAATGGCTAATTTCATCAAGGTTAGGAGATTTAAGGTTAGATATAATGAATTTATTTGACGCAACTTACGCTCCCAATGGTTACACTTATGGTTACCTCTATGGCGGTACACGGACAGATGAAAATTTTGTTTTCCCGATGGCAGGAAGAAATTTCTTTTTAACCTATAGTATCAAATTGGATGGTAAAAAATAAAAGGAAATATTTTATTTAATCTAATTCTGAAAGTTGTGACCTTGCGACTTCAACATCCTTAATTATTTGAGCTCGCAAATCATCTTTTGAATTATATTTTTTTTCATCTCTGATTCGATCGATGAAATGCACACGGATTGGCCTATCATAAATATCCCGGCCACTTTCGATTAAATGAACTTCAAGTAAAGGAGATTCATTCCCGATAGAAGGTCTTTTTCCATAATTGGCTACTCCCATGATTTGAATAAGTTTTGGATCATCCAATATGTCTACACGAACTGAGTAAACCCCTTCAGCAGGGAAAATTTTGTCAGGGTGAACCTCACCGACATTCGCTGTTGGGAATCCTAATTGGCGTCCTAATTTTTTCCCTTGAATCACCTTCCCAGTTATAAAATGGGGGCGAGTCAATGCACGAGAAGCCATTTTCACATCACCAGAAAGTATGGCTTTTCTTATCTGTGTTGAGGATACATGTATTGCCTCCAAATCAAAAGCCGGTATCTCTTGAATATCAAAACCATAAACTGGAGCATATTCTTGTAAATGTTTAAATGACCCCTCTCTGTTCCTCCCAAAACGGTGATCGTGGCCAATTACTAGATGTTTAACTCCTATTTTTTCTACTAAAAGATTACGAACAAAATCTATTGACTCAATCTTAGAAAATTCATCATCAAAATCCTGAACAATTAAATAATCTAAATTCAATTCCGATATTAATTCAGCTCGCTCCTCGATAGTAGTTAAAAGTTCAAGAGGGTATTCAGGATGAATTAACCTCCGGGGATGCGGGTCAAAAGAAATTAGTACCGACTGGCCACCGTATTCTTCTGCCATTGCAACCAATCTCTTTAAAATGGTTTGATGGCCAGCATGAACTCCATCAAAAGTGCCGGTTGTAGCGACGGCTATTGATTGTCTTGGGAAATCTTGGATAGAATTATATCTCTTCAAGGGCGTAAGAATGTTTTCGCAAAGATATCTACAGGATGTTTTAGTAATTAATTTTTTTCTAGCAGTCTAAAAAAATATTCTAATGAACTGATCATGAGCAGTTGAGAGAAAAGCCATCAATTGACATTTAGATTATCTCTAACAATTCATGATATGATTTGTTAGAAAAAGAATAAAAAAATTCAACTTTTGATTTGTACCTTTGCACCCATCATTTAGAAAGATTTTATACCAAAAAATATGTCCAATCTCAAAGGAAAAATTGCACAAGTTATTGGCCCCGTAGTAGATGTCTACTTTGAAGGCTCAGTTCTTCCCAAAATTTATGACGCCCTAGTAGTTATGAGGCCTAACGGTCAAAAGGTTATTATGGAAACGCAGCAGCACGTCGGTGAAGACACTGTGCGTGCAATCTCTATGGATTCAACAGATGGGTTTAAAAGAGGCCAAGAGGTAACTGCTACTGGTCAACCAATAGCTATGCCATCTGGTGAACAGATTAGAGGTAGAGTTTTTAATGTTGTTGGAGAAGATATTGATGGTATTGGCGGAATTAGTGAAGGTAATGACCTCCCAATTCATCGAGAAGCTCCAAAATTTGAAGATCTATCTACAGCAACTGAAGTTCTTTTAACAGGAATAAAAGTCATTGATCTCATAGAACCTTATGCTAAGGGAGGAAAAATCGGATTATTCGGAGGTGCTGGTGTAGGTAAAACCGTGTTAATTCAAGAGTTAATAAATAATATAGCGAAAGGACACGGTGGCTTATCCGTTTTTGCAGGAGTTGGTGAACGTACTCGAGAGGGAAATGATTTACTCCGAGAAATGATTGAAGCAGGTATAATCAATTATGGCGAAGAGTTTAAAGAGTCCATGGAAAATGGAGGCTGGGATTTGAGCAAGGTCAACAAAGAGGATCTAAAAGCTTCAAAGGCAACTTTTGTCTTTGGGCAAATGAATGAACCTCCAGGCGCTCGTGCAAGAGTAGCTCTTTCTGGATTAACCATGGCTGAATATTACAGAGATGGAGAAGGCACAGGACAAGGAAAAGATATTTTATTTTTCGTAGATAACATTTTTCGATTCACTCAAGCAGGTTCTGAAGTTTCAGCACTATTGGGACGGATGCCATCTGCCGTTGGATATCAGCCAACATTAGCAACTGAAATGGGGCTCATGCAAGAGCGAATTACTTCGACCAAAAATGGTTCTATCACCTCTGTTCAAGCAGTCTACGTTCCTGCCGATGACCTAACTGACCCTGCGCCTGCTACTACTTTTGCTCACCTAGATGCAACTACGGTATTATCGAGAAAAATTGCAGAGTTAGGAATTT
>CAJWXO010000094.1 GCA_913049755.1 uncultured Cryomorphaceae bacterium | reverse complement strand
TCAGGATACCTGTCCAGGAACAATCCTAGGCCAACCTGTAGATTCAAGCGGATGTAGTGAATCTCAGGTAGGAACTTCTAGTGGGACGGCCACAGACACTGGATCAGGTTCAGGAGATGGTGGAAACCCAAACACAGGAACAACCACCCAAACCTGTTCGATTGCTGTATCACTATCTAGTGGATCTCAATTTCAGAAGGTACAAGCAGGTAGTCCAATAGCGAAAGTTGTTTATCAATTTGAGTCTAATTGTATCAATATCAATGTTGATGTATTCGGTTTGCCTCCTGGAATAAGTTGGGAAGGGCAACTGAACAACATCATAATTTCAGGACAGGCACAAGTTTCTCAAGGAGTTTTTCCCTACACAATTTTTCTTTTAGATGTTGATGGTTTATTGGTAGAAGCAACTATAAGTGGAGAGATTATTTTAACAGGAAGTAATACAAGTACAAATACCGGAACAAACACTGGACCAGGTTTTGGAGATGGTGGTAATCCGAATACTGGAACAGCTACTCAATCGTGTTATATTGCTTTGTCGGTATCTAGCGGTCCCCAATTTCAAGAAGTAGACGTTGGAAAACCCATAAAAGATGTTGCATATGAGTTTGAATCAGATTGCATAGGATCTAATCTTGGAGATTCAATATTTATTGAAGGGCTTCCAGATGGCATAAGTTGGGAAGGGCAAGAAAATAAAATTGTTCTTTCTGGACTTGCAGATGCAACTCCTGGTAATTATCCCTACACAATTTTCATAGATAATAGTTCAGGGATTGCAGCCAATGAGCCTGTGATACTAGCATTTATTGATGGTGAAATAGTTATTTTAGATTTTCCTGGAGATGATAATAATGGCAATGGAGGGCCATTAGGTCCATCATTAGGTGACAACTATACCACTGAAAATGGATGTGAAATAACTATTTTAAATCTACCACCATCCGGTTCAATTGAAAAGGCCTGCATAACAGAATCTTTTAATGAACAAATTGTTGTTAGCTCTACTTGCTCAAATAGTAATATTTCTGGTCAAATAACTGGGCTTCCTTCTGGTTGGTCTCTTTCTTCAAGTACAAATGGAAATAACGATACAATTTTAACTTTAGTATCGGGATCAGAAAATATTGAGGGAACGTATAATTTAAATATCATAATAACAGACTCTTCAAACAACTTTCTAAATGAAACTTTTATAACACTTGTGCTTTCTGCAGAATGTAATGATGAAGGAGATGGAGATGTATATGGAGATAGTTTAGATTTAGGAGATGTTTTATTTCCGAATATCAATGACTTGGATAATGATGGTGTTCCTAATGAATATGACTTATGTCCAGAGACTAAAATAGGTTCTGAAGTTGATACATCAGGTTGCAGTAGAGATCAATTGTTTAATAATAATATTGGGGATTCTGATAATGACGGTATTTCGGATGCTTTTGATGGCTGTCCTGATACTCCCGTTGGAAGTTTTATTAATGAATTTGGATGTAGCGATGATCAATTAGATAATTCTGAATCTTTCGATGATGACGATAACGATGGTATTCCTAATTATATTGATTATTGTACTGATACTCCAGACGATTCTAAAGTTGATTCATTTGGATGTAGCAAAAATGAATCTCCGGCTGCAGGAACTTTTAATGATCTAGATTTAGACGGAGTTCCTGACGAAATTGATGAGTGTCCTGATACTATGTTAGGTGATCGAGTAGACTATTTTGGATGTGCAAACAAACAAATTCCGGGAGAGAGCGTTTCGGATGATGACGATAATGATGGTGTTCCTAATATAACGGATGCCTGTCCAAACACTCTTGAGGGAGTGAGTGTAGATTTTTTTGGATGTGGTAGTGATCAACTAACAGTTGAGAATAATTTAGAGGATAGTGATGAAGATGGAATTCCAGATTTTTATGATGCTTGCCCATTTACTGCCATAGGAGAAGAAGTTAATAATTTTGGATGTGCTGAAGGCCAAATACCTGAAGAAGGATCTATATCAGATAATGATAATGACGGTGTTCCCGACATATATGATGTATGCCCAGATACTTTAGAAGGTGCCATATCTAATCAATTTGGTTGTAGTGAAAATCAAATACCAGAGAAAGGTAGTTTCAATGATTCAGATTTAGATGGTGTACCTGACGAATTTGATGAATGTCCAGAGTCATTGTTGGGAGAAATTGTAAATGAATTTGGTTGTTTAATAGATGAATCTAATCAAGATAAAACCTTCATACCAGATAATGCATTTGAACAAAAATTGATTGATTTAGGATATGACGACACAATTGATAATTTTGTAGCTACAGAACTTATCCAGTCTATTCAGGGTTTAAACTTAAGTTCTAGTAATATAAATGATTTAGCTGGAATAGAATCTTTTTCTTCTCTTACGAGTCTCAATATTTCAGCAAATAATTTATTTAACATCAACATTTCCAATAATCAGTCGCTTAATAGTTTGACTGCTGATGATAATTTTATTTCAGGAATATTTTTATCAAATAATCCAGATCTTCAGTATTTGTCAATTAATAATAATCAATTAGCAGGTATTGATATTTCTCAAAATTCATCTTTGAGTTATTTAAATATTGGAAATAATCCGATTTTTTCAATTGATGTTTCGAATAACACAAGTCTTGGACGATTAGAAGCAATTAATACTGATATAAACTGTATAAGCGTTTCAGAAGCCCAATTGGCTAAAATCCCTGAAGGCTGGAAAATTAATGGAGATTCATTTTATTCTACAAATTGTGGTTTTTTAAATGAATTCGATTCAGATAATGATGGGATTCAGAATGATTATGATTTGTGTCCAGGTACCCCAGATGGACAACAAGTGAATGAAAATGGATGTTCTCGAACAGATTCTGATTTAGATTTAGATAATGTACCTGATCAATTTGATTTATGTCCTAATACGCCTGAAAATTCAATAGTCGATGAATTTGGGTGTATAGCGACACAAATTGATTTAGATCTAGATGGTGTTTTAAATGAATTTGATCAATGTCCAGATTCCCCAATAGGAATAGCTGTCAACGAATTTGGATGTAGCGAAAAAGAAGAGAAAACCTCCAAGGAGAATGCAGATGACGATCGAGATGGTATTATAAACTCTTTAGACAGATGCCCAGATACAGCTGCTGGAACAGTGGTCGATGCTTCTGGATGTACACCATCAGAAACTCTTGAACAAAGTATTGAAGATAGTGACCTAGATGGTGTATTCAATATTGACGATTCGTGCCCCGACACACCGAGTGGATTGCCCGTTAACTCATTTGGTTGCCCTCTCAATATACTGGATAGTGATTATGATAAAATCACAGATGATATCGATTTATGTCCTAATACTCCTTCTGGCGAAGAAGTAGACGAGTATGGATGTTCTTTGTCACAAAAAGAGAATGATACTGACTTAGATGGTGTTGAAAACAGTAGAGATTACTGTCCAAACACGCCACCATTTACAATTGTTAATTCAAATGGATGTTCAGTAGCTCAAATTGCAATCGATTCTGATTCTGATGGTGTTAATAATTCAGATGACCAATGTCCAAATACTAAACCTTTACAAACTGTTAATGAAAACGGATGCTCGTTAGACCAACAAGATGACGATCAAGATGGTGTTGTCAATGCTTTGGATAGATGTGCAGCTACTGCTGTAGGCCAAAAGGTTAATGAATATGGCTGTACGCCAGTTCAAGTCGACGGAGACGATGATCAAGACCGTGTGTTGAATAGTATTGACAAGTGTCCAGGCACTCCAGTTGGAGCTGTAGTTGATGAAAAAGGTTGCCCATTCTTATCACCTATAATTCAATCACAAACTTTCGAAAAAACTGAAATTAGTCGGGATTCAATTACCTCTAATATTAGAGAATACCTTGGTAAAGTAATTGTAGTGGATCCCAATGCTAGTGTTGCAGGAGATATTTCAAAAATAAGTCTTGAAATTTTACCAGGAGAAGATAGTGCACTTTTTGAGCTTCAAAATAATTCTATCTTTTTAGTTGATCGAACTGACTATGAAACAAAAGCAAAACACTTCTTCCAAATAAGAGCAACCAACGATAAAAACTTGTCTGCAGTTAGTAACATGGAATTAGTAGTTTTAGACATCGCAAATACGTATACTTTTTCTTCATTCTCAATGGCTTTGTTTCCTGTTGATGTTAACACTACAGCTGATTCCAAAAATAGCTACAAAAGATACTTAAACCCAAATGTTAAAAAAGGAGTTGGAAAATGGAAAATTAAAAAGAAGATTAGTGGAGGAGCAGATGCTGCTTTATTCTCAATTGGAAGTAGTGGTGACCAGCAAAGAAACAACTCTGGTGAATCCGAAGATTATTTAGAGTTTATAAACCCTCCTGATTTTGATAACCCTCAAGATCATAACCGCGATAATATCTATGAGGTAGAAGTTGTCAATGTGAATACCAATGATGGTGAATCTATATCCCCTTTATCCGTTACTCAAACAAACCTTGTAATTCCAGAAGGAAATGCTACAGCTATTCAGTTACAAACTATTTCTGTCTCTCCACTCGAAGACACCGATGGTGATGGAGTTGTTGATATTCTAGATAACAGTCCTCTTGTAAGTAATC
>CAJWXO010000093.1 GCA_913049755.1 uncultured Cryomorphaceae bacterium | reverse complement strand
TAATTCCAACTATTGCATTTAGTTTTGGCGAAAAAGAGAAATCAATTGAAGTATGGTTTTTAAAATGAACCATACGCAGTTCTGTTAGTGTCAAATCATGCATAAGTCAAAAGTAGCTCCAATCGACGGTTTTGGCTATCTTTGCCGCCCTTAATCTATAAATTTTTGTATTTAAGACGTTATGGCAAAGAAAAAAGAATTTGATCTTATTGAAAACCCTGAAGCAGCAGTTGAAGCAGGCTTGAGTAAAGTAGAAACATTTGTTCAAAAACATAAAGAAAAAATTATTACCGCTGTTACAGCTGCGATAGTTGGAGTTGCTGGAGTTTGGGCTTACAGTCAGTTCATAAGTATTCCAAATGAGGAAAAAGCTCAGGTTGCAATCTACCCCGCACAACAAGCTTTTGCTAAAGATTCTCTCAAATTAGCTCTTAATGGCAACGGACTTAATCTTGGTTTTTTAGACATTATTGACGAATATGGATCTACAAAAGCAGCAAACCTCGCCAACTATTATGCTGGCCTATGTTATTTAAGCCTTGGGCAGCCTGAAGACGCCATTGAATACTTAGATAATTTTAAGGGAAATGACCCAGTTTTAAGTATTGTTGCAAAAGGTGCAATTGGAGATGCTTTTGCAGACTTAAATCAACCAAAAGAAGCATTAGAATATTATACTAAGGCTTCAAATGGGGATGCTAACAATTTTTTAACTCCAATATTTTTAAAGAAGGCTGGGACCGCTGCTGAGATGGTAGAAAATTATAAGGCCGCATTGAAAATCTATAAGCGCTTAAAATCGGATTTTCCTAATTCGAATGAGTCGGAAGATATAGATGCATTTATCTCTTATTGCGAAGCTAAAATTAGTAATTCTTAAATGTCAACTGCACAACGCACAAATGTTGACATAAACAAGTTACCCTCTTCGAAAGGTAAGCGCTTTGCTCTAGTAATTTCTGAATGGAATTCAGAAATTACTGATAATCTAAAATCTGGAGCTCGGGAAACCTTGCTAGCGTCAGGAGTAAAAGTAAAAGATATCGAAGAATTTGATGTGCCGGGAAGTTTTGAACTTATACATGCCTGTAAAGTTGTCTCAGAATCACTTGATTTTGATGCTATAATAGCTATTGGTTCAATCATTAGAGGTGAAACCTCTCATTTTAATTATATCTGTCAGGGTGTTTCAAATGGAATCGCTCTTCTTAACGCGAATGGAGAAATCCCGATTATATTGTGTGTATTAACTGATGACAATTTACAGCAGTCAATTGATCGTTCGGGTGGCAAGTATGGCAATAAAGGTGAAGAAGCAGCAATTGGGGCAATGAAAATGGCCAGCTTTTAAAATTCATTTAACCTTTTTTCAAGTTCTTACCGACAGCGTTTCCTATCTAATACGCAGGGATTATTTCTCTGATTCATATGGTTTATGTCAAACCCAAACATTGTAAATTAGATTTGTGAAAAAATTAGATATCTCTGCTTACAATCGGGCATTAGATTGGCTGAAAAGCTCAATTGATGATTCTGATAAACTAATTATAAAAAACTGGTTAGATAACGACCCTGAAAGTTTAAACGAATGCTTTTACAAAGATCTGGAATTTGGAACCGGGGGCCTACGCGGACTTATGCGCCTTGGGTCAAATGGAGTCAATAAATATACTCTTGGATTAGCTACTCAGGGACTATCTAATTATTTAAATCATAAATTAAATAAAAAACCCAAAGTGGCGATAGCTTACGACTCAAGAAATAATAGTAAAATATTTGCAGACGAAGTATCCAAGGTTTTAGAAGCTAACAATATTGATGTTTTTCTGTTCTCTGAGTTAAGACCAACTCCGCAACTCAGCTATGCTGTAAGAAGTTTATCATGCAATGCCGGAATAGTAATAACAGCTTCTCATAATCCAAAAGAATACAATGGTTATAAAGTTTATTGGTCTGATGGCGGGCAACTCGTCCCTCCGCATGATGAGGGAATTTTAACTAGCATAAAGAACTTAAAAGTATCTGATATTCGTTGGACTGGTGGAAGTGGTGAAATCCATTATTTAGGTCAGGAGATTGACGAGAAATACCTAAAAGAGGTTGAAAAACTATGCATAAATCCCATATCTAATTCGAATCTTAAACTTGTTTTTACATCTCTGCACGGTACTGCAATTACACTATTACCAGAAGCTCTTAAGCGTTTTGGGTTTAAAAATATTCATATTCTTGAATCTCAAGCAGCTCCTGACGGGAATTTCCCTACCATTCAATCACCAAACCCTGAAGAAGCTGATGCTTTAAATCTTGCATTGCGAAAAGCTCGAGAAATTGATGCAGACATGGTGATCGGTTGTGATCCTGATTCCGACCGAGTTGGCATTGCGGTAAAAGACAACAAGAATGAACTAATTCTCCTTAATGGAAATCAAACCGCAGCAGTGCTTTTTGATTATGTTTTAAATCAAAAAGAAATTACAAATTCCTTACCGAAAAACGGATTTGTAGCATCAACTGTGGTTACATCCACATTACTAGGAGACATTGCAAAATCCTACAGTATTCCTATCTATAACACTTTGACAGGTTTTAAGTGGATAGCGGAATTAATAGAAAAATTGGAAGGGGAAAAAGAATTTATAATTGGTGGTGAAGAATCTTATGGCTACTTAACGGGAAGCTTTGTTCGAGATAAAGATGCAATCTCAGCGTCTGCTCTATTGACAGAGGCGGCTTCATGGTATTTAGATCAAGGTTTAAGCTTTTATGGCCAGTTAATGAATATTTATGCCGTCCATGGGACTCACGAAGATTCTCTTTTTAGTGTAATCAAAAAGGGCCAAAAAGGAGCACAAGAGATTCAGGAAATCATGACTAGATTAAGGAAAAACCCTCCTAAAAAAGTCGGCACCTACTTTGTTGATGAGATATCTGATTTTCAGATAGGTAAATGCATAAATATCTTATTAGGTACTGAAAAATCCATCGACCTCCCAGTATCTAATGTCCTTCAATTCAAGCTAAAAAATGGAGATAGAATCACAGTCCGACCCAGCGGAACAGAGCCCAAGATAAAATACTATTTCAATACAAAAGGAGCACCACTAAATCTTACCGAGGATAAAAGCTATGAACTTATTCGTGCCGAACTAAATCAAAGAATAGAATTATACAAATCAATCGTTGCGAATTTTTAATTAACTCAGATGAAAACATATCTAACCAAAAGATACCGAAGATATTTTTGGATATCAGCTGAGGCTATAATTGGATCATTGATTATACTCGGGATTTTTTATGGTTTTTATTTTAAAAAAGCAAATAATCAATTGGATCAAATCGTTTTTGAGAATAAAACTCAATTATGGAATGCTGAAATCAAATTTAGTGATGAGCATAGCTTGAAATTTCAAGTTGAAACGGTAAAGTCCGATACATCATCAGACTTTAATGATATCATTATCATAAATGGAGAAGAGAGACTACCCCTGAAACATCATAACCAATTAGGGAATCTAAATAAATCTATCTGGCAATTCCCATTCCAATCAGAATTACATCTGGATAAATCAAAGGAGCTAAAAGGTTATTTTTTTATACTTGGAACGAATGAAAAATATCCTTTCACTTCGTCATTAGCTATTATTTCAAAGGGAAAACATAACGAAAAAGTCAATCGTTTTCCAGCAAATAAATTCAATAAGAGCTCAAACAAAAATATATTTCCATTATATAAGAGATACGCAATTAAATTAAGATCAAACTCGGAGAATTCCAGATCCGCGATTGGTGAATTTATCAAGAAACCAAATTCAAATGAATACTATGGATCTATACTAACCGAAACTGGAGATTACCGCTATTTAGCGGGAAATAGATACGGAAACGAACTTTTCCTAAGCACATTTGATGGGGTTCATGCATATACATTTTTCATTAACATCAAAGAAAATGGAAGAATTACAGGAAGACATTTTAGCGGAGCAAGTTATTCAGAACCCTTTATTGGTAGTAGTGATAGCGTTTCAGAACTTCGAAACCCATATAGAATAACGATAGGGGAAGAGAATTCAAAAATAGACATAAAGTTACCTGAATACGAAACCGGAGAAATTATGCACCTAGTAACTGGGCGCGGCAATGTTACTTTAATCCAAGTCATGGGTAGCTGGTGTCCAAATTGCTTGGACGAATCAGCATTTTTTAAAGAACTTACGTCTTATAACGACCTCGATATCTATGCCTTGGCATTTGAGAAAAGTTCTGATCGTCATGAATCCATTTCTGCAATTAAAAAAGTTGTGGATTATTTAGACTTAAACTACCCTATCCTTTTTGCGGGAAAAGCCCAAAGCGGAGCTGTTGAAGATATCCTACCGATAAAAAATTTCATTTCTTACCCGACATATCTTTTATATAACAAAGAAGGAAGGCTTATTGAGATTCACGCTGGGTTTTCCGGACCTGCAACTCAAGGCTATAAGGATTTCACTGAGAAACTTCATTCAAAAATTCAAGACTTGTTAGATTAAAAATTATGAGCAGCCCGATTCAATCGAAAAATAAGTTCTTTCAAAGTCTAAAAAATCAAAACTCTCGAACGCTCGATAAGGTTATTCATGAATTACATGACGATGTTTTTAAAAAAATAGATTGTTTAGATT